>JAOZHR010000004.1 GCA_026014805.1 Candidatus Bathyarchaeota archaeon
CATCAAAGAACAGGATCTAAACAAAATTAGGAAAATTCTAGAGCGCGCGCAAACACGCAATATTTATGTAGTGGCTGTCTACTGAACAATTGGCAAATAAAAAATTGACAAAACATGGTGAACGTATTGGGAGAAGATGAAAGAACCCAAACAGGTGTCTCTCTTAAGGTAATAGCGTTGATTTCAGTGCTAGCATTCTTTTTCATATTCATGATAGGCTTCGGATTGGTTATGGTAGTTCAAGTTGGCGTGGGACATGCTGTAATACTTGTAGACCCTATTGCAAGATCAACTAGTGATCCAATACTAGGTCCAACGTACACAATTAAAGCGCCTTGGGTTACTGCTGTTGACATTTACTATGCTACAGACACATTTGAAGACACAATTCCTAGTTTCTCTTCGGATCAACTTGAGATGGAAATTGAAGTTCTAGTGAGATGGTCACTTGACCCTGAGAAAATTAGGGATCTCTACAACAATTATCCAAATCTGAACTACAAAGAAAAGGCCATCGAGTCAATCATGGAAGAAACCATACGGCTAATAACCAAAAACTACACTGCTTTGGAAACTATAGAGTTCAGAGATGTTGTAAGAGATCAAGTGGAAGCAACTGTTATTCAAGAGTTGAACACAGAACCATCACTAGCAGGTGCCTTGATGCGTTTTGAACTAGACCTGAAGAACATTGGCTATCCGGAAAAATACACTTCGGCCATAGAAGATAAACTCGTGGCACAACAGCAGAAGATTCAGGCAGAATTTGAGAGAGAAAAAATATTAATACTGGCTAACGCAACAGCTCAAGAAATCATCATCACGGCAACAGGTGAAGCTGAAGCCAAAGTCATAGAAGCTAACGCAACAAAAGTAGCCATTGAACTGGTTTTGGCGTCGGTTGGTCAAAGTGGAAATCAGACAAGAATTGCAGAGCTCTATCTCTGGGTCCAAGCTTTACAGAGAATTGCACCAGACGTGGAAATACTAATAGTAGGTGCAGATGGAATACCCGTGTTGATTCCAACGAATTCGACAACAACACCCTAAAACTCAGACACATTACTCCCCTTTTTTATTTTGTATTGCACATACTCTTGAAAGCTTCTCAGATTAAGTGCATGCATGCTTTAGAAATAATCAGAAAGGCGTATGAAGAAACCTTGTAAATCTGTTTATTTCAAAAAAACAGTGCATAAAAAGATATGTTCAAACCATCACCATAAAGAGACTAGAGAGAACTGAGAGGCTGAGGAGAGGCACAGAGGAGACAGAAGGAAGACTTTATTGTTGTCTTTTTCAGCTGCCTCCAACTGTTTATGCATGTAATTCAATCTCAGGGGGTGGTGGGGGAGGGCGGGGTGGGATTTGAACCCCCAAACCCAAATGCGGGCACAGACGACAGCGGAATTCGAATTTCATCACTGGATATACAGAGTCTTCCGCTTTTTGTCGAGTTTGAGAGCTTCTTCATAGAGAAGCAATTCGTAGGATTCCAGTTTCTCTTCCGCATTCCGCGTTTGCCTCGGTTTCTGTTTTCGAGTGGTCATTTGAACCCCCAAAACCTGCGAATCTTTACTTTCTTCTTTTTTGCGCATTCACGTGTTTTTGTTGGAACCTTTGTATATCGGCGTCCTGGAATGATGATTTCATAGCTGTTTGGGTAGAAGGGGTAGCAATATTTGCTCACAGTCTCCTTGATGTGCCTAGTAGTCAAGACCTTGACGCATTTTGTCTCTCTTACAACTCTACATTTTCTGGTCATTATTCCACCTTCTTTGTACAAATACAGTAATTGTCTACTACGTACCCTGTAGTTGTTGAACGTTTTTGAGGAATGCATCGCTCGTTAGGATGTAGTATTTTCAATCTCTTCTCGACGTATTCTTCGAATCTTTTCCATTTTGGTTTCCTTCGAGTCAATATTGAAACCTCCAAAGCTCAGTTAGACCATGTTCAAGCTTTCCAAAGTCTTCATTCATAACCAGAGCCTCTGCGCTATGTTCACCAAGATACCACGCTATTGTGTTTCCAGTAGTCTGGGTTAATCGAAAGAGACCACATTTCTCGCAAGGTCCCCCAAGCCAAGCTTTAGGCTCAGGCAGCCAACGTTGGATTCCCCATCTGTGTCCTTTTCCATCAACGCAACAGAGATGATATCTAAACCACTCATCCAATACATCTTTTCGTTGCTGCATAGAAAGCCCCACAACAACGATCCTCAGCATTCCGTGTTCAGCTAATCGAATTTTTCGGTTAAGTTCCAGTAGTTTTCTAGTATGTTCCTGCTCTGTCAGCACCTAGCAACCCTCCTCTTTTTGCCTCCTTTACTCTTGATTTTTCTTCTTTACTTCTCTCTGGAAGGACGAAAACTCCTCCCGGATACTCACGTTCTCTTCTATGGGCCACACATACCACCTCCGAGAGTTTGTCCGCCCCCAGTAGGCCCGAACACACCGAAAGCGGCAAAAAAGAGAAAGGGAAAGTCTCTAATATTTCCGTGTACAGTTGTCCTCCGGAGTATAAATTTATCCCGAACAATGTCCTCTTAGGGATAAGCATCGGCAATGGTTATATGTAGTTACCAAGAATAATCAAGGGGGTAATTCATTTGGTTAAAACGAAGGCTGTTCATAAGGGAATAGATGATCAGATTAAGGACTATATAAAGGAACAACCTCAAGTGAAATGCACTTTGACCCAGATGGCAAAAGAGGGAGGCCTAAGGAAGGGGGGTGTTTCCAGAGCCTGGCTAAAGAAGCATCTCAAATCTTTGGAAGAAAGAGGGATAATATACTCAAATATTGTAAGAGATCCAATTAGAAATGTTCAATACAAATACTACACCTTGAAAGCCACTTGTCCTCCAGGAGATGTTGGACTACCTGAATTCATATCTAAAAGCACCTGTTTATATAAGCAGTTGGCAGTTGAATTCTACTCGATATTTGAACCGGTCTATATACCCGTAGCTAGGAAATATTGTGATTTGTGTGAAGCCTTTTGTAAGGCTACAGTCAAGAACCTTGAGGGTGGGGATTTTGGCTGCTACGATTTCTTGATGCTATATTGCGGCTGGGTAACCAATAAGCCTGTTATAGACACGTCGGAGAAGGAAATGAAGATTTTCAAGAGAAAGGCCGATGCATGGAAACAAAAGCAAATTCTCAATACGCCTCTTTTGCTAGAAGATCTAACAATTACCTTGGTTGACTGGACTTTTTCTAATGGACCAGTAGATTCTGAAGAAGGTATAGTGATGTGTGGCGATTGTAAAGGAAAGACGACCTGTATGAAAGATGGCTTGCAGTGGCTTTCTGACCTGATTGGTGACTATGTGGAAAAGATGCCACAAAGTGACCTTAGACGATTCTGGGAATGCATGTTACAGGGAATTCCAGAAATAAAGACTAACCTACTTCGAAGCTATTTCAAGTCTAGATTCAACTTGAAAGAACACAACCCATTCACCATGTTGGCTATATACGAATCTGGTGCTATGCCATTTTTATATTCTAAGGTATTGCCACGCTCCTTTGCCTTTTTGGTGGAAAGAATTATACAACCCCGAATTAAAGAGATTACAAACATCAAGAGCACATATGCCAAAAAGCTCAGGTCGCTGTCTACTTAGCATCACCAAATATTATTCGAATGAGCCGCGTAGAGCTGAAGCTTGAGAGAGAGAATTACACACACGCGCGCCAAGCAGTCTCAGTTTGCGAGTTTTGTGGCCGAGTTAAAGGAAAAAGGAATTACAGGCAGTGAATAAAGACGAAAGATAATGGTGGGGGCGGGGTGGGCGGGGATTTGTACACTGAATGTCCTTTATCAAATTAATTGCGATAATCTTTTTTTCTTCTGTGTTTACTATAGATTATTGCTGTCAGTAGTGTTATGGTCATGAATAGTGGCAGGACGATTAGTGATGGAAACTCTGGAATAACTATAGTCTCATTTAGTACGTCTGTAGAAGGATCAGCGAAGATGTATCCATTGCCCATACCGACATAAATCGAGTTGTTAAAAGTAACCATGGAGATAGCGTAGAATGCATCCTCAGTAGCGTTGAAAGAAATTTCCCAGTCTGTGCCATCAAAAATGTAGATTTTATTAGCAGTTCCAACATATAGCTTATTGTCATAGGTTTCTAGCGAGTAAATCCAATAGTCATGATCAAACACAGTGGTCCAATTATTTCCATCAAACTCAATTGCTCTTCCACTGAAGCCTGAGTATCCTTGATAGATCGGTTTCCTCCAGCCTTGATCTCTCGTAGCCAAGTAAAGCCTGTTGTTGTAAACCTCCATATCAAGAAAAGCGTTGACATCATCGAATGTCTTTGCAATGGTCCAATCAGCTCCATCGTAAGAATACACGGTGTCTCCAGAGGCTACATACAGGTTATCATTGTACGCTGCGAAAGAGTCAATACTGCCGAAAGGACCAGGGAAATTCAGAATAGTTGCATAATCTGTGTCTACGTGCCAGTTAGCAGGATTCACAACTGAACCATTGCAATAGTACAAAGTTGGAGATTTATCCAACACTGTTCCCGCATACAAGGTATTATTGTAAACTCCTAACGGTTTGATATAATTGGAAACTGTGAAAACCAACGTGAAGTTTGCGCCGTCGTAATAGTATAATCCGCCTTTTCCTCCGATAACGAGTTTATCTTGGTAAGGTTCCAGTGAAAGGATATAGGTCGGTGCATCAATCATGTTCCAACTGCCACCGTCATACATGTACAGCTTATTGTCAGAAGTTACATACAAGGTTTCGTTGTATACAGTGAAATCCACAACTGGATATCCACCTGATTCTATGAAGCTTGTTGTCCAGTGTGGGCGCAAGTCCAAGTTGAGTTGTTCAGGATATTGGTCATCCATTACAGGATGAGGATAAGCGTCATAGTTTTCTGGGTAAATGCCAATGTCATGGAACATCTCCAAGAACTCTGGTACTGCAAAAACGGTTTCATTCATGTATCGTTGTTGTAATGGTGTTGAAAAGTTGAAGGCTTCCTCAATTGAGACGTATCCATCATCATTTAAATTTGCAGATGAATTCAACAATGCATTACAGAAATAGTAGTTCCAAACACTTCCTATTATTGGAAGCCCTTCTTCTTCAACACCAGCCCAACCAACCTCATGTGCAGAACAATGGGCTAAGGAGATGTGGGGGGATGAATCATTTCTAATGGGCTCAATAAATGCTTCTGCTGTACAAGTATCAACCATAAGAACCTTTTTTGACGTATTCAGTTTTTCCCATTCAACAGGAAACCAATCATTCCACAGAAGAACGTTACGCATCCACGTTCCATGTGTAAATATGTATAACAAAGCGATTTCACCATAGCCTGTGTTATTAACTAACCATCCAACTGCTTCCTGTACAACCGAGATGGTAAGATTATCGTGTATAACATGCACATGATCACTTTGCCAGCCTAAGCTGAACAAAGCCGTTTGCATTCTTTCAGAATTGATAAAGCCAACCGGCATGTCGGTATAGCCTTCAGGAAACTCGTTCATCTCCAACAGGACAGCCCAGCCATCAATAGTCCAAGCTCTAGACTTCGATTTAACTGGTTGAATGTTAAATGCCGACGTTAACACACCTATCAACAGGAACGTCAACACAATTCCAGAAACAGCTTTTTTGTCCATTTCCCCCATTCCCATACCCACGTAAGACCCTGATGAACTAGCAGAATAATTGCAGTTTCTCACTTTTAGTCCTTATGGAAAAAACTTCTAACATCATTTCAATTGGTTAACGCGCGCACTATTTTTCAAAAATAACATTTGTGGATAAAGGTTCCATCATACAGCATTCAGGTGTGTTCAACCAATCACTATAGAAAGACTAGAGGGAACTGAGAGGCTGAGGAGAGGCACAGAGGAGACAGAAGAGATTCATCGAATTTTCATGAAAGCGCTATCTATCTCATTGGTCCACTTTCTGGTTAGTCCTCCAGGAAAGGGACATACTATTACACGATAGCCTGATAAGCTTGTGTCATAGTTTTGTGTTATTCTGTGTTGGACCAATTCTTCGAAATCAGCAGTTTGCTCAAGCGCATATTTGGCTGTATTTCCAAGTATGAAAACAGTGTTAGGTTTCAGCTGCTTGATTTCTTTCAACAAGAATCTTTTTGAACAGGTTTTGGCAATCCTATACAGTACCTTCTTTTTTATTGATTTATTTAACCTACATTTGATTGTGTCAATAAGAAAATAGCCTCTCTAGTTGAAGACCTCCAGCTTGTTCAAGTTCAGCCTTGACAGAACTTCTGTTCTTAGATTAATCCGCTTCTCAGCAACTGGAGTATAGAAATAGCGTTGTTTGCCATTCCATGGCGGAGATTCAGCGACGAAGAGAACATCCACTTTTCCAGGTTTCCAACTTCTCTCCACATCAAATTGAACGTAGGGCTTCTGATCAGCATTGAGTTTATCATAACTAACTAATTTCAGATCTATGCATCTAGTACATTTCCGAATTTCATCAGACATAGTCATAATAAGATTCTCACTCTTTTCTACTTTCTAGCCTAGTCTAGGAAATATAAGATTCTAAGATTTTTCCTTAGTTAGAAATTATAAATTAGAAAATTATGTAGAACACATTCCTTTTCACATTTCCTTGCACCGGCAAATTATTCCAGTATCAAGCCCAAGTGGATCATGTCATGGTATTTTCTGTCGTGACCTAAGAACGAGTCTTCACTTATTCCTTCAGTTTTGAAATCAAATTTTTCGTAGAGATGTATTGCAATCTTGTTATCTGCTACCGCTTGTAGTTCTATTTTATGCATTTTCTCTCTTTTTGCAAGCTGAAGGAGTTTTTTGGTCATAGCTGTTCCCAATCCAACATTCTGGAAATCTTGATGCAAATAAATTGCTAAGTCGCCAACTCCTTTCCTCCTCGGATGTGGAAACTTGTAGATGGATGCATAGCCAACAATTTTGTTTTTGTATTCAGCTACAAGAGGGATCAGATTTTGTATGTTGTTAATCCATCTTTGAATACATTCGATTGTGTAAGGAGCCATACTCCACTCAAGAGCCTCATCAGACATAGAAGAGAACAAATGGTAGAGTCCATTCTTATCATCTACCTTAAGGAATCTGAGGGTTACTTCCCTCTTGTCTTTCAATTCCATTTCCCACATTTAATCAACCTTTAATCAGGTGTCTGCGAACTGGCAAAAATCCATGTGGCCTTTTCATAGTTTGATTTTATCTGGCTGATGCGTTCAGCGGCCCATTTTTCATCCCAACTCAATCCTAAATCTTTGTCAATAAGCATAATTGTTATGTCAGTTCGCCAAGGTTTTTTCTCGATAACAGTAGTAACATTGCAGATTCTATGATTTGAACTGCAATCGCTACACTTCCCAGTCTGAACACAAGGTGTTGCGAAATCTTTGGCTTTTGCATGATAGGGTGCTATAACATTCTTTATACGGTGAAGAGCTTCCTTAACATCCTTTACTATTTTGTTTCTACCTACAACGATAATAACTTTCTTTGGCCCAAAAATCATTGCAGCAACACGATTTCCAACAGCGTCTATGTTGACAAGTTTCCCATCTGCAGTAATGGCATTAGTTCCAGTAATAAGTACGTCGCATCTGAAAATTCTTTTTGACATTTCATGACGCACTTCACGTTTGCTTGGGTCAGTTGTCAACTTCCTAGAGAAAGGGTTCAGAATCCTTGTTCCTCTCTTTTCTAACTCTTTGAAGATTCCAATCTGCCGAACGGTTGCAGAATCTCCAACACCAACTACAGCATCCTTTGAAATCATGCCAAGAATCGTTTCCTTTGCAACTCCGCTGCTCTTTACAAAATGCGCATCGAAATTGTTTGCTCGAAGATTTCTTAATGCCTCTTCTGTTTGCATCCCCATTCAACACCGCATTGAATACTTCATCATGTGCACAAATGCACGCATGTAAGTTTCTCGGTTTCTACTTTAAATATTAATGCGAGCGCTTCGCGCTCTAGTCTACCTCTCTCAAGCCTCTTAGTTCTCTTCAGCCTCCCTACTTTATGCAGGTTGACTTCTCAACTGCTATCACTATTCATGCATGCATATTCAATCTTAGGTGGTGGTGGGGGTGGGGTGGGCGGGGTACATGCATGTATGTTGTTACGTGTTTGCAGGTGTTTTCTTAGGTAACGTTTCTGAGTTTTTCTAATTTCTAAATTCTAACTCGTATATTATTTAGAATTTCTAATTATTTTATTCATTTAGAAAATAGAAATTAGAAAATCAAAATTTGTAAATATGCGTTTTGAACAGTCTTGGAGGTTATGTACAACGAGGTAAAGAAGAAACATAAGCGAAGAATGGGAACACGACAAACTGATTTTAAAACGAGCAACACTTATTCTACAATAGTGGAATAATGTAAAATGATGTTCTTCAAAAAGAAATATGCATTAGGCTTGTTAATGTTTGCTGGATCAACTATCTTTGTTTCTGGGGTTTATCTTACCTTCTTTTGGATGAAAGGAGGAATAGGTGATTATAATATTGCAGGAGGAGCTACGCTTGAACTCTCATGGTATCTTGAAACGAATGATAGAACTGAAGGAAGGATCACAGTCGGCGGTGGAAACGAAGAGATAAAATTCTACGTCAAAGATCCTTATGGAGTAGTAATATACGATGCTGGGGTTGTGAAAACACGGGTTGATACTGGTTTTACAGCAGCAAATTCGGGGATATACAGGTTCTATTTTGAGAATCAAGAAAACTCTAGTGAAAAGATTGTTAAAGTAAGATTTCGTTCACCATATGAACCTAGACTTACAATTTTTGACATTATAGGCTTATCAATAATGTTTGTAGGTTTTGCTATTTCGACTTATGGTGTGAGAGGGTTATGGATTATAACGCACACGCATTAGTTCTCCTTAAGCAATTTTTCTGCATATTCTCTCCATTGAGTCTTAACATAAGGCCCTAAACTCTCAATATCCGAGACTCCCACAAAATCTCTCAAAGCAAAAAGTGTGTTGAAAACATATTTGCTTTTATGCGCCATTCCAGAAAGCAACCGTAGAGACTGATTAAATTCTCTTTATCACCCAAATTTCGTTTTCAACTTCCACAAAATCAGCACACTCCTCAAACTTCCCAATATCCTCACAATTCAAGAACTTCTCACAATTTAGACAAACTTCAACTCTTTCTCTCTTCAACTTTCTTTCTAAATCTTCTTTTTTCATATTCATCAATCAAATATGTGAAAGGACTAAGCTGAACCACACTAAAATCCTAAAAGACTCTTCCATTGAAACATTAGATTACAGCGAGTTTCTGGAAGCCGCAAGTTTTCAAAACCAATGGACATTAGGTATCATGCTATTCTTGTCCCAAAGCCTTGTGGCATAGGACTGTTGTTATACACCTCTTGCACATTGAAGAGATAGACAGGTCTATCTAATCGACGTTTCTCAAGTGGAATATAATGGAAAGAATCATGAACAGCGTTTACAAACTCGTAGTATAAGCCTTCTTGGTGAATGTCCAGCCATCCATGAAGCTCGAAGCTTAAATTTGATGGTCTATAGAAGAGCAGACAAGCAGTCTTATTTTGCTGAACTATCTTCCACGTATGTTTAGACGAATGTGGCTTGCTTTTTGCTAGTTCAATGGTGGACATTTTGGTGAAATCAACCTTGCGCTTAGCCTTTTGAGGTTCAAAATAGAGATACTCCAGAAGCAACCTCATTCCATCTCTTTGATAGTCTTCCATTATCTTGGCTTTTTCTTCGCTGGCTTGAGCTCTCTCAAACTTCCTATCAGCAGATACTGCGTGTCGATTAAACGCATTTGTCGCTTCAGAAAAGAACTCTTCTTTTAGTACATATCCCATGCCAACTATCTTTGCATTTAGGTGGATTTTTCCACTTGGTTCAGCAAATGCTGTACATAAAGCTGGATTGTGTCTTGTGCTTTCAAGGAAGAAAAGGTTCATGTCTCTCTCGTGTTTGCCTTCTAGAAAAGCCTTGATTGAGTCACGTCTCGAGAAAAAATTCCATTTCAAAAACTTTGACGGCAGTTCTACAACCATATTCACAACCTCAGATTGTCAAGCTATACTAAGTCAAAGGAGTTTTACAAATTTATAATTTCTAATCCAGTTTAATTTTTTAGAAATTCTGGTTTTCTTGATGATTAGAAATTTAGAAAATTATAAAACTGCGAGTCTTGAGGCATCTCCATCTGGTCTCTCTGTTAGCTTCTGTGGATTGACTCTTGGCGCGCACATGAATTAGTTTAGGAATTCAGTGACTTCATCGACCGATTTTCTGGGTCTTGGCTTTGGGTTTTCCGAAGGCCATCCAAGTGCGACAGCAGCCATTAACTTCCAAGGCTTTCCAAGATATTTCTTCAAAGCTTCTAGTGTGCAGAAAATGTCGCCAATCCATAAAGTTCCAAGTCCTAAAGAATAAGCTTTGAGAAGCATGTTTTGAATTGCAGCTGCCACACTATGATTTTCAGTCTCCCAACCTCTTTCAGCCGTATTCCAAACCATAATTACAACTGGAGCTTCTTCCATAATGGAACAAGATGAAAAGGAAGAACCCATTTTCCTTTCGCCGATTCTCTTAGATTCCATTTCCAGCTCATGTTTAAACAAGTCAGTTAACTCCTTCTTTACCTGACCAGTAAGCACAGTGAAGCGCCATTGTTGACCATTCTTTGCTGAAGGAGCAAAGGTTGCAGCTTTGACGATTTGTCTTATCAGTTCTCCTGGCACACCCTTGCTAAGGTAACTTCGAATACTTCTTCTACCCTCTAAAGCTTGATCCAAATCCATTTGCATTTACCTCGGCTCTCTACCAATAACAAACATGTTAATTAGATTTTATGTACATGTCTCTCCTTCAGTTTCGTGGATTACTTTCAACTACTAGCAAGTTCGAGTTCGCTACAAACATTCTAAGGAGTTCATGGATAGATTTCGATTTTGTTCGATTCTCAGACAAGATTGAAATGTTGCTGTTGTGCAATTTCTATTTTGGGTGATAGTAACGTCTGAAGAAGAGGATGAACGGTTTTTCTGGTTTGATGAGGAACTAGACAGGGAAGATGAAGATGAAGAAGACGGTCGAGACCGATTTTGCCATTGACGATTTGAAAGCCATCAAGATTGCTGGCAAGTTGCTTGACCTTTACCAGTACAATGCTTTGCAAGGACATTCCTTGGAGCTCTTCCTTAAGATATCTACAGATGCGTACGCATATGACGTAGCGTCGAGTAGGAGATTCTTTCAAAAACGATAAATAGTCTCCGAGACATGTTGTATTTGGGAGATAGTATGAAAAGTGTAGTTCTGCCAACACTGAGCTTACTTCTAATTAGTATGTTTCCATTTGGAAGCGGAGAGATACCAAGTCTGTCGTTCTCTTTAACCCCTTATGTAATGTTTGCGAACTCAGCTACCGAAACAATAAGATTTGAAACCAATGTGAACGCAAACTTCACCATAGACTATGGCACAACCGCATCATATGGACACATTGTAAGCAGAGGCACTCTAGATATCATGCATGAAATAAACATAACTGGGTTGTTGCCAAACACTTTGTATTATTATAATGTAACTATCAAGAGTCCAGATGGTCAAACCAGCAGTTATGATTCAACTTTCACAACAGCTGTCGATGGTGGAACTTCTGCGTCAAATTTCGTATTTGCTGTTCTAGGAGATTCGAGAGCAGATTCTGGTGATGGTGTGGACACTAACGAGTTTCCAACTCTGATAAATCACGCTGTCAACAATTACAATCCAAGATTCATAATTATGACAGGCGATGTAGTTACAACTAGTGGTAACGATTACAACACGATAAAGCAAGCCTGGAAAACATATACAGACCAAGTAGTAAGCATTTCCGACCACATACCAATCTTCAATGCACTGGGAAATCATGAACATGTAACTGCATCAACACCTAATGCTTTATTAAGATATCAAGAAATCTGGATGCACCCACATAATGGTGACGGAGAAAGCGGATATTATGATGAAGTCACATTCTGGCAAGAGTTTGGGAATTCTTTGTTCATTTTCACCAGTACAGAAGAGCCATCCTTTTCACCAAGGATACAATCAAATCAGTTGACTTGGTTAAACAACACTCTGCGAAAAAGAGGATATACACATAAGTTTGTCTTCTTCCATAGACCAATATGTGGCACGACTAGGTCGGGAACTGTATCTGGTAGTTATCCTGCAGACTCAGCAATGTTAGACCAAATGTTCAGCGACAACAATGTAACAATCGCTTTTGCTGGACACAACCACTATTATTGCTATAACACTACTGCATCGGGAATGACATATGTGATTACAGGTGGGGCAGGAGCACCTTTATATCCGACAACAAATGGTTTGGGAACAGTGAAATATAGTGAATACCATTATGTGGTTGTAAATGTCACAGACGTAACAGTAAATGCCACTATGGTAAACATGACTGGTTCTGTAAGACACAGTTTTCAGGAGTATGGCGTCACGCAAAAACAAACAATTACTGTTCCAGATGACTATCCAACAATTCAAGAAGCTATTAACAATGCAAATGAAGGGGATACCATCTTTGTCAAGGCTGGAACTTACTATGAAAGACCACTGGTAAACAAGACTGTGTCACTTGTTGGAGAGGACAAACAAAACACAATAATTGACGGAAACTACAGTGGAAGCGTTGTGAAGATAACAAAAACTAACGATGTCAGTTTGACTGGATTTACCATACGAAATGCTGGATATCATTGGTACCCCTCTGCCGTGTTCGTGCAAAATTCAACAGGCACTACTTTGAGCCATAACATTATTGATAATAGCTCATATGGAATTAGGGTCTACTACTCCAATAATAGCACTTTAACCGACAACATCGTAATCGGGCACAATTGGGCTGACCTTGGAATTTACATTCATTGGTCAAACAGCTGCATCATCTCTGGCAACGATGTTTCAGGCGGCTGGGCAATCACCATAAAAGGCTCTTATAACAGCAAGATCATGGATAACATGATCTTCGCTAAGGGCAAATACGGAATCAGGCTTGGTTGGTCGCATGGCAACCTTATCGCCTACAATACCATTCTCAACGCAACTGCAGGTCCACCGCATGCTCCAAGCTATGGACTCTGGTCGAGCTATTATAGCACCGATAACATAATTCACCACAACAACTTCCTCAACAACAGCAATCAAGCTCATAGTCACAACTTGACGAACATTTGGGACAACGGCTGTGAAGGCAACTACTGGAGCGACTACAACGGAACTGACTTGGACGGTGACGGGATAGGAGACACACCATATGTTATTGATGTGAACAACACAGACAACTATCCCTTGATGAAACCTTACTGGGATCTAGCAGATATAGATCACGATTTGGATGTTGACATCTTTGACATTGTAATAGCTGCTGGTGCTTATGGTTCTACACCTTCAGACCCACACTGGAACCCACACTGTGACATAGCTGAACCATATGGCATCATAGACATTTACGACATAGTGATGATCTGCACGAGCTATGGAGAAGAATACAACCTTTAACTAGCCTTTCTAATTCCAATAAACTCTTTTGTGAACTTCCTAGAAAGATATTAATTCTTAGTTTTCCTTTTGCTGATTCTACCTTTGGTAAGAGTCCACTGCTATTACCAAAGGCTTTGTGTCACTCCGTATGATAATAGAAACATCATCATTGAAGCCACGAAAGAGTAAATTGAGACTTTGTAGACAACTTCCTTGTTCCCATACCCCGATGCAAACAGTGTAGAAGAAGTAATCGTAACCATTAGAGCCACAATCGTGAGAGCACGTAGAATTCTCTTGAACTCATCCTCTTGATAATAATAATAGGGAAAAAGTAGAAAACTTGAGTAAAACATAAACAACGAAATTACGATAACCCATCTAAGATTTCTCCCTTTTTCTATCACCCCTTTATCCTCTTCATCCTTTCGTTCAACTCCAAGCAAGAAAAAACCTATGCTTAGGGGAAGAAGCGGATAAACATGAAAGTTTTGTCTTAGAAAGGCAAACACATTAATTATGCTCTTACTAGTCCAGGGGTGGATAAAGAAAGCTATCGCACTTGTTGCCAGAATTACCAAGAACGAAACGAAAAACACTAATGATATAAAGAAACAATCTCTAGATTGGAAGTTCAAGGCATCTCTGCTTCCTATATCATACGGTCCATTTTTAAGATTTTAGGAACACGTATCATGAAGTAATTTGATTCGAACTGGTCAACTCTTCATTGCCTTCAAACTTTGCTCTTTCTTCTGGATACTATGACTGCTAGTAGTGTTGCAATCATGAATAGTGCCAGAATGATTAGGGATGGAAACTCTGGAACAACCGAGAAAAGTTCGGGAAAACCAAGCCTTGAAATTTTAATCAGCTGATTAAACCGCTAGAAGGATACGATAAGGCTTAAATCTTGGCTGGTTTAGTTGACTTGGCGAGGAATTAGATTGAGTTCAAGAAATGGAGGTGAAGAAGAAAATGTGTAGAGAATGTTGTTGTGGTCCACCTTATCGTGAGTGGAAGCAAGGGCATGGACATGGATATGGACATGGGCATCGTAGACGATTCTTTACCAAGGCGGAAAAGGCTGAGAAGTTGAAGAGCTACGCAGAAGAGCTAAGGAAGGAACTCACCGCAGTCGAGGAGCACATCAAGGGGTTGCAAAGTTAAGGGCATCCCATGATGAGAATGCTCCCTCTTCTTTCCATCACATCGATTACGCAGCGAAGAGCTCTAGTCTATCTAGTAAACTAATCCTAGAATGGGGAAGAGCATATGAAAATCTTGGCTTCCAAAATTTAAACAATTGATTAACTGAGTCAACTTAACCATAACATAAATTCGACAAAGGCATGACTTCCTAGAACCCAAACTACATATGGCGAAATTTTTTTGAGAATTGAAATGCGCGCGCGCATTCAGCTTTGAATGTTAATAGAAGGGTCCTTCAAAAACGATAATAGTTTCCAAGGTATATTGTATTTGGGGAAAGAAATGAGAAGAGTAGCTCTAATTGCGATTCTGATTTTGTTCTTATCTTTGCCTGTTGCGGTGTCGATTACTGGTTACTCTAATGTTACAGTTTCAGCAGCAAAAAACATGATTGACTCCAATCCTTCTTTAGTGGTGTTAGATGTTAGAACTCAGAGTGAGTACGATTCTGGACACATCAGAAATGCAAAGCATATCCCAGTTGGAGAATTAGAAGGGAGATTAGACGAGTTAGAGACTGCTGATGAAATTTTGGTTTACTGTAGGTCTGGAGGAAGAAGTGCCACTGCAAGTCAGATTCTTGCGGAAAATGGCTTCTCTCAGGTCTTCAACATGCTAGGAGGAATAACAGCATGGATAGATGCGGGATACCCAATATACGTCAAATACTCTTCCATCCAAGAAGCTATAAACAGTGCAGATGGAGGAGACACAATTTATGTTTCTTCAGGAACATACTACGAAAATGTGGTGGTGAACAAGAGCGTTTCATTGATTGGGGAAGACAAAAACACCACAATAATTGATGGTGACCAAACTGGGACCGTTGTTAGAGTAACAGAGGATAATGTGACTATCAAAGGATTTACAATCCAGAGCGGAGAAGTTGGTTTGGACCTGAACAGCAATAATAACACAGTAGCCTCCAATAAGTTTAGGTCTCATGGTCTACAAGAAACAGACATAATAACTGATTTGGAGATTCATCAAGATGCACCAGCATCTCCTGTTTGGAGGTTCTTGTACGACCTAATTAACGGGAGTTACACTGAGTTCATAGAATTGACAACTGAGACTCCTATCATCGGTGTGAAAGCCTCTGGCCATTCTGACGTAGTGGAGCTTTTACTTGGACTCTTCCACGATGAGAACGAAGACGGTGTCCCACAGCTCCATGAATTTACTGGATTTGCAAGTCGAGGTCATGAAGCCTGGGCCTATCTTTTTGATCCTCCAAAAGGTCGGTACATTATCAAAGTTCGAGGAAATAATGTGACAGGAGATCCTGGGCACTTTGACAGGGAGATAATAAAGTTTAAAGGCTATGGAATAGGGGTTCACAATTCTTCCAATAATGTTTTCTCAGAGAACCTGATTACAGAAAACTATGCAGGGTTGTATATCCAATCTTGTTCGAGCGTGATGATACGTATGAACGATGTGACTCGAAATGTAGGAGGCATCATTGGTGGGAATTTGACGGATAGCATCTTTTATACTAATAAAATTCACCACAACAATTCTAGCGATGATTTTAGCATTGGAATTTTACTTAGAGCTTCCAAAAACATTGATCTGACTAACAACCAACTGTCCTTCAATATGTTTGGGATAAGCCTATGGAATTCATCCTACATTGACATTATTGAAAACGATTTCTATTCACACGTTGGCTCAAGTATTGGACTTCACTCTTCGTCTGACAATAACATAGTAAATAACAATATATCGAAAGTGAGCGTACTTGATGGCATTAGGTTAATGTTTTCTTCAAGGAACAACCTAGAGGGAAATGGCATATCCGAAAGCGAACACTCTGGGATACTACTGTGGTATGACTGCATCAACAACACCGTCATAGACAATAACATACGACTAAGCGGAATTCAAGGCGTCAGCCATGGACATGGTATTGAAGTTCTTTTGTCATCCAACAATGTTTTTGCAGACAATGTAATTTCACATTCACGTGTACAAGGTATTATTATGATCGAGGCATCTAACAACAACTTCACAGGAAACCTCATTTCTTCAAACTGGGATGGAATTATATTATGGTCATGCAATGAAAATTGGATTTACCACAATAATATTATTGACAATTTGGGTCAACAAGGTTACGATGACACAGGCGACAATCATTGGGATAACGGATATGAAGGCAACTACTGGAGCAACTATAGCGGCACTGACTTAGACGGAGATGGGATAGGTGACACGTATCTTCCTTGGGAAGAAGTAGACAATTATCCTTTGATGAACCTTTACTGGAATCCAGCAGATATCAACCATGACTTGAAAGTAGATATTTATGATGTTGTTTTGGCTTGTAGTGCCTATGCTTCTACTCCTTCAGACCCACACTGGAACCCACACTGTGACATTGCAGAACCTTATGAAATCATAGACATTTACGATATTGTTATGATAGCTGGAAGTTATGGAGAAGAATACAATCCTTAAGACATCAAATGCCTCTTAACTCAGAACTTTCAAGCCGACTATATCATATATCCTCTTTAGTCTCTCAAGACCCTTTCCTGTATAATGCTTAGCCAACACGTTCTTTGATGCTCTTCCTTGAAAGACATCAACAAATGCGTACAAATGCAAGTTATATATAGCCCAATGAGAAAGTAAAGCCAAAACGAACAAAAGAGGTGAAATACGTGACAGAGGGTACAGTGGTGAGATGGCTCGACGGGAGAGGCTACGGGTTCATTAAATGCGAAGATGGCAAAGAAATCTTTGTTCATAACTCGGATATCCAGGGCAAAAGCAGCCTCAGAGAAGGAGAAAAAGTAGAGTTCGAAGTGACAGACACAGGTAGAGGACCGAGAGCCGTCAAAGTTAAACCGATTTCTGAATAAATCGAGAACATTTGTCGAAGATTCAAAAATCGGCTTAAATTATCGGGGTTTAAGTTTTTCTTCTGATTTGTAGACTGGTTCTACCTTTCCCTAAAGCGCGCACTGAAAACCTTTCAACAATCCGTCTTGTTATCTCGAGGTTTCCTTTTGAAACCTCTTTTTGAATGCTTTTTCTCGCCACTTTTCTTCCCAACTCTTCCATCCCGTCTTTACCAGCTTTTCTCTGATTTTGGGTTTTTCCGCAACCCATTCTAGAAGCGTCCAGAAACGTCTCTTGTCTCCCAGTCTTTCTGTTGACACTCCCACTTCTTTGCACCATTCTACGTAGCTTCTCTCAACCAACTCTTGGAGGTCGCCAGCGATTTGTACTTCTTCCACGTTGAATCCCCGGTCTCGCAGGTGTCTACGTATGCCGGAGAGAACATATCCTGAGCAGACCTTGAAACGGGTTTCCCTGTCAGGCTGCATCACCTCAACGATCTCCTCGGCAATCTTCACGGCGTCATCCAAGTACTGTTTATTTTCGAAGTTGGGCGGCTGGAAGCAGGAGACCGAGATTCTGCGTTCCATGTACCTGCGTTCTGGAAGTTTGAGGGCGCCGATTACCACGCCTAAAATAAGGTCTCCCCATCCAGCATCATCTATCAAAATCTCCTTTCTAGACAGAAACCGATCCAACTCCATAACCTACGTCACCAAGATCTTCAACAAATTGACTCTTTTCAAGCCGTTTATGTTTATCTGCCGACCATATATGCGGCCTCTCCATCAAACAGTAAGGAATGAATGTGTAAAAACCTTCTAAGTGTTTCTTTTATATCGCCGGGGATGTCTTCGACATTCGCGTGCGCTTAATTTTGAGAACATGTGTGGAACATATTTAAAACACGATGACTTTAGTTTGCTAGAGTTTTTTTATGCCGCTGGTTAAGCCTGTTGTTAAGATCGAGAACGTCGTTGCCTGCGCCGCCCTGAAGCATGGGATCGACTTAAGTGCGGTGGTGAAGGCTTTTCCAGTGGTTAATTATCAGCCAAAACGATTTCCCGGGCTGGTCTTTAAGCTGAAGAGGCCGAGAACAACTACCCTGATTTTCAGCACTGGCAAGATGGTTTGCACAGGAGCCCGATCCGGGAGGGATGCAGTGAGAGCTCTGAAGAAGGTTGTTAAAACCTTGAATAAGGGCGGAATAATAATCAATGGCAAACTTGAAATAGGAATAAAGAACATCGTTGCCACCGCAAGCCTCGATGCATGCATGTAAAATATATGTGTGAATGGGATAAGCAAATCAGACTCCTTCCCTATAATAATTAGTATGCTTGAGGAGTATTTAGTTTTCACTGGAAGACCTAATGCAGGTAAGAGCAGCATCATCAGAGAAATTGTAGGCTTAGATGTAGTAACCGGAAAGCGTCCGGGAACAACACGAAAAATATCGAAGCACCCTTTAAACAGTGGCCTAGTTCTTGTGGACATGCCTGGTTTTGGCAGGATCATGGGTGTCTCTAAGCGCTTAGAGAATATGAGGAAGAATCGGATCATCGATTTCTTAGAGTCTAACGCTCAAAACATAGCCTTAGCTATCCACGTTCTCGACATATCCACGTTCCTAGAAATATCATGGCGTTTGGAAAAGAAGGGGATAATCTCGATAGATGTTGAGATGATCCAGTTTCTAGCTAAGACGTTACGTGAGTTTCCCTTGGTGGCGGCTAACAAAATAGATAAGACCGATAAGAAGGAAATAGATGCTAACCTAAAAGAGTTCATGCACAGGATCAGCAACGGACATATCTCAGCTGTTGCGGATAAAGTGTTCCCAGTGAGTGCAAAGACTGGAGAAGGATTAAGCGCCTTAAAGAGCGCGATTCACGAGAAGTTGGTAGCAAAGGGGTATAGAACGCCGTTTAAAGTGCGATGAATTCGAGCTTTAGTAATATCGTAGAATCTTGGAGTATACTCTGCGGTTATCTTGTAAATACCAATAATTTGCGCGCGCAATTTCAAACCTTATAAAGGTGATGGTTCCAGACCCAAAAGATGGTGGGCCGGGCCGGACTTGAACCGGCGACCTTCTGCGTGTCAGGCAGATGTCCTACCATGCTAGACGACCGGCCCTTGTGTTCTTCTTAGGACTAAAACCTAAATATGTTTTATTTATACCTAGATCTTTATACCCATTTATACTCAGGACTACCGATTAGAGAATTATCAATTTTATGGTGCTTATACACCGTCTACCGTTCTCAAATGCAACATGCGCTCACGCAGCGATACCAGACGAGTTGAAGAGAATAAAGCCTATAATGATCTGCAAGAGTATTAGGGCAGACCAAGAAACTCACCATATGTTTTCTCTCCGTTTCCATTCTTTTTCTCTGAACTTCTTATGATTCATGTTCAACTCACCTTCCAATTTGATAATCACTAACGGAACGCCACTCAACTATTCTGTTTAGAAAGCAAACTGATGGATTTAATAACTGCAGGATTTCAAACTTTCTAATTTATGACAAAATTGAAACTCACAAACTTCTGAATTTTTAGATTTGCTGCGCGCATAAGTACTGGTGTTCCAAGTCTATGTTTACTGTTCTTTATCGTAAACAGTACTTTCGTGTGTTTGCATTCCAACTGGGCATTCTCTTATTTGTTCTGTTGTCAATGAATTCAAATCAGTTGCTTCCTGATGTACTGACTGAGCTGTTGTTCCAGTTTGTGATCGTCCAGCCGGTTTCAAAGACGTTGCAGGCTTGACTCGTGGTGCAGGAGTTTTCTCGCGAATGCTTGGTCGTACTGATAAACCGCCCTGTAAGTAAGCTTCGCGGCAACTACCACCGGCAAACAAAAGCGCCCCAAACGAAATGAGACCAACATATATGTTTGAGCTTCTTGTGGGCAGTGCGATTACAGAAACGAGTCCCCACATAATCATAATCAAACCTAAACCACTCATAAAGCCATAGACAAATGCGCCTAATCTATGATTTCTTATTTCTGTGTACAAGTGAATCACAGTTTTGAAAAGGTTTTCTTACGTTATAATCGTTATGAAATTGTAATAACTATACTGAATCCGAACTTACATGCACCATAGTGCTATATCAACTAGAGTTTTTGCTTTGATTGACATTAAAAATTTGATACAAAGGCTGCCCGAAACGTACAGATCTCTCATGGTATCGAATCGTCTCTGATTCAACATCTTCGTCTCGCAAAAGTGGGAACAATCGCGATTTTTGGCTTACGATATCTCCGATACTGCATCTAGTGTGCACATCAAATCTTCGGCTGTTTCCCAGTTCAATTCTTATGGCTATACTACGTATCTGTGTCTGTCTTTGAACTCTTGCACCTTGCCCGCATTCCAACCCCGCAGCTGCTGATAATACCCTGTAATCCTGGACCAATGCTCCAAATCATTACCCTCTGCCCCGCAACGCTTGCATCTAACCTGCAAATTAGCCTCCACATTATTGCACTTCCGGCAAATCGTCATATCTCGGGTGAAGGCAAAATAAGCTGCCAACGACTCTGTTGCAATCCGCCTAATCAAGCTCCAAACCGCCTTGGGCGATGGGTTGCTCTCCCCGAGAAAAACATGCAAGATCGCGCCGCCTTTAGTCAATGGATGAAAACTCGACTCAACCCTAATCCGCTCCAATAGTGGAATCCTAGCTGACGGTCGAATATGAGAACTATTGGTATAGTAAATGCCCCCATTGCCAACATCGCCCTGCACAACTGCCTTTTCTCCAAACAGCCTACGATCAACCAAAGCTAACCTGTGCGCACAACTTTCTGCGGGGGTTTGAATACATCCAAACCGATAACCTGTCTCTTCCGCATAGTCGTTCACCCGCTCAGCCATGTGCCTAATTACTCGCAATCCAAAACGCCACGCGTTAGGGTCTTCATGCATCTCCGCACCCAAATGTGCCTTTAACAGCTCATTCAAACCTACAAAGCCCACGTTCAACACTTGTTTGTCCACGTTTAGATAGGGCTCGCCAAAGCAGTCCATGGCACAAAACGGCAGCGTACCTCCCTCCAGTCTATCTTTAACAACGTCCCGCTTAATGAAAAGTACATCCTTAGCCATGTCCATACGTTCATCTAAAAGCTCAAACAACCGATCATCATTTCCCCCAGCCTCATAAGCCAACCTCGGCAAATTAACAGTCACAACCTGCAAGCTCCCCATCCGCATAGCGCCCTTATGAAAGTCTTTCAACTCGTCACTGTCAGGCGTAAAGATCAACCTGCAACATTGACTATTCACAATGTCAGGCATATAGTCAGGGCAAAGGTTGAGGAAGTACGGGGTTCCAAACTTGGACGCCAATGCAGCCACTTTAATATATTCATCTTCAAACTTATCCAAATATTCTCGTCGCAACTTCACTTCACACTTGGGGAAGTTGAACGGTTTCCCCAAATAGTCTCCGCCCATGTAAACGTCGAGGATAGCATTAAAGAAGGCATTAGCCTCGTCATAATAGTCAAGGTAGGTCTCCGATCCACTGACTTTTCCACCGGGCAAAAGCACAGGCACATCCCAAATAATCTTGGGCACTGCACACTCTAAAGCAATGGAAGAAAAAACCGTCTGGCCACCCCGTGCGACGTACATCTGTGACATCTCGTAGATGTACATCTGCGCTAGCTGCTTCATACGATCATATGACAAACCTCTCACGAATGGTGCAAGCCATACGTTGAAAAAGTCATAGCCTTGTCCGCCCGCCCAATTCGTTTGTGCCGCCGCTAAAGCCTTGGCTGCGTGCAAAATTGCCACCTCCGCATGCTTCGCAGGACCAGCCACAGCCGTATGCACGCCTTCACCGTCGACAATCAAACCTTTTCTAAGAAAGAAGCGTAGGTCATGCTCTTGGCAGAAGGGCCTAGTTGCGAAGTACTCAAGATCATGGATGTGAATGGCGCCGGCAATGTGAGCGTCTGCCAAATGCGGTGGCAAACAGTTTAACAACGCGTATTGGTCAAAAATGGCGTCGGCGGCAAGCTTGTGAATTGTTTCCGGATTGTGTTGGAGATTAGCATTCTCTTTGTCACCAGCGCGGATGAGTTTTTCGACATCAAACAGTGGAATACCGAGTCTGGTGTATCTAGCTCTGGGTCGTTCAAAATTGTTCTCTAATAATGCTACGCAGACAAACTCTCGAATTAGCGGACCAGACAAAAACTCTAGATCTAAGGTGTTTATCCGATCTGCAATGTCTAGGGCTATTTTATCTGCAACTTCGTCTGAAAGCCCTGTTTCTTTCATTAGAGAATCTCTTATTCTCTGTGGATTAAAGTCCTCGAACATTATTTTGGATGTTCTAACTCGTGGGAAATATTTGAGCGAATCTACAGTATATTCTTGTTGGCTCGTGGAAAAACCTCCGCAGCGAAACACAGTACTGCTTTCAGACTCTTAGAATTTTCAATATACATTTCAGCTAAAAAACAGACGGTGTGGATTGCATAGGCCATGGTCTCTATATACATAAAGATATAAATTTTTCACACTTCGCAGATTACTTAAGATTTTTAGATAAGGCTGTATAAAATGCTGTAGTTTCATCCTTCAAAATTGACATGCTCGGTGTTTGACATAAAGACATAAAAACCGCTGATTTAATGGTTTCGCTAGTAATGTGTTAAAGTGATGATGCTTGTTGAGCTACAGTTTGGGCATTTTAGATGGGTTCCGTGTGATGTAGTTTTGCAGTGGTGACAATGTGTGAGAGAGAGGTGATAGGCGAAGAAACCTATGTCCTTTGTAACGAGTTGCTTTGTTTTAATCAGAAGCTCCTCTGCATAGAGTTGCTCATCTTCAGTTTCTATAAGGGCCAAGTGACCGCCGGGGGTTAGTTGATGTATTCGTTCTTCTAGGCTGAGTTGTTCTTCTTCGATGAGGAAAAGCGTGTTTGTGTCTGAGTAGTAAGGTTGTTCCTTAGTGCCTAGGGTTTTGACAACCCCCCACCCATATTCCTCTACGTCTAGTCTCGCAAGCCTCTTTGCCGCCTTTCTGTTGGGGATAATGGCTGTCGTCAATCGAGTTTTTGGTTTTTTAGCATGTTTCTTCGTGTAGGAGTTGATGTGCTTCAAAATTCTTTCCGTCACTACAAAAGCTTTCCCGTAATCTTCAGCCAATTCTTTGCCAATTAATGTTCGAACTGCTTCGTTTAGCCCTATCAATACTATTGTTCGTGTTGTATTTTCCAGTCTGAAGTATTGGTCACCATTTGTTTTCTGCATCAGATAAGGCAGGAGATTTTGCTCGGTCCGCTTCTTAACCGTTTGATATTTGATTTCTAAGGCTTGGCTAACCAAGTCAAGTTGCTCGTTCAGGAGTTCAAGGAATTTGTCTTCATCTCCTCTGGCGTCATAGGAAACTCTAGGTAGATTAATGCTAACGAGATCTAGATTTCCTGCTCGTTGAGTGTCGAGTTCCCAGTCTTGGAGCCATTCATCTGCCAGTCTCAAACCAGAAGCCGTGTACGTAGCGTTTTTTTGGTTGTCGGGGCACAGGTTGGCAAAGTATATGAGAACGCTTGTTGCGGCGAGCTTGTGTGCTCCATGAAGCAAACTCTCTGCTTCGGCGTTTTTGAGGGTTTCTTGTCGTGTTTTTATAATTATTTTCGGGTTCTGCAAAGGATACGTCTTGTTTTCTTCAGCTAATGTTTCTAGCAATAAGAGGGCGAGTTGTTGAGTTTCGTTGGCGTACAGAGTGCTCTTTTCTGCCGAAAGCTCTAGGCATATTGTTGTAGGTGTTGGAGTTGTTTGGTTTAGGTTCTTGATGAAGAGACGTAGAAGTTCTTTGATTTTATTAGAGGCTACATCCTTTGTGTAAGGGGCTAAGTAGATGTTGAAATCGTCTAAGCTCTGTAGCCCTGTTATTTCTGTCGCACTGTTTTGGATGATGTTTGTTGTGACGTTGAGGGCTGCTTCAAGGGTTTTTGGCTTGAAGGCGTGAAAGAAGTATGGAAGGCTGTGAGTGATTTCGTTTGGTTTTAGTATCCATGTTCCGAGGTTGTAGAGGTGTAGTTTGCCGCTTAGATGAGCGTCCGAGATGTTGCGAGGTAGGATGTTTAGAAGCGTATATTCTTCTATAACTGCGTTGCCTGCCGCTTTGTGAACTGCTTCTACGTTTGGTCGTGGCGCATCGATTAGCCGAGTAACTTCGTGCACGGGTAGGCCTAGGCGTGTGAGTTTGTGGCGGTAGTCTTCGTGGTGTTTTTCTAGGAGAATTGTGTTGACGATTTCACGGATGAGGGGCGCTGTCAAGTATTTGGTCTTGAATTGTTGGAGGCGTTTTTCTGTTTCTCGGGCGATTTTTTGGGCGATATCTGTTGGAACATTAGCCTCCTTGATTAGGGATTTGGTGATTTTGTTTCTGTCGAATTCTTCTATGGAAAGGCGGGATGTGCGGATGAGCATTTTTCTGCGTTTGTATGTTTTATCTTCTATTTCGTCGGTGATTTCGATGATGCGTCTGCCAAGGTCTGTCAGGCGGTAGTTTTTGGTTTCCACGTCGGGTTCAATTAGGTCGGCTTTTAAGAGGGATTTGAGGTGGTAGGCGAAGCGTCCAGCGTCGCGGGTGGCATCAAGTTTTAGGTAATTCATGATCTCTGTGTAGGATAAGGGACCATGTTCCAAGAGTAAGTTTAAGATTTGTATACGTATTTGTGCTGATATTGCTTTAAGTACTTGGATGCCGGCCTTGTGGATGCTGCGAAGTTTTGGGTTAGGCATGGTGATGCGCCTTTTGCGGGATATTTCCTTAGAGTTTGTATAGTTTAAAGGTTGGGGAGAGATTGTACGTGTGTACTCAATGCTTAGATTCGACTGATCTATTAAGCGGCAAACATATTTGGGAACGCTTAAATTATTAGTGTGCATTCTTTTTTTGAGGTTGTAGGGCGGCGGTAGCCAAGCCAGGTCAAAAAACTGTTGGCCATAGGCGAAGGACTCAAGATCCTTTCCCGTAGGGGTTCGCCGGTTCGAATCCGGCCCGCCGCACCAAGTTCATGTTTCTCTCACAGCTGGTTCTACTGGTAATCCAACCTTGCAAAATCGTGCTTTTTGTTATGGCTTATTAGTTTAGACGCTAATTAGAGCCGAGGGTTGTTTATGCAAGCTTTTTCCCTCGAAACATCGCTCATCAAACCAAAGGATAACATAGTCAGTATGCTTATCCAAGCAGTAAAGAGGCGAAACTTGAAACTGGAAGATAAAGATGTCATAGCAATATCATCAAAAGCCGTAGCGATGGCACAAGGACGAATAGTTGAACTACACCAAGTTACACCTTCCAAGGAGGCAAGAGCCTTAGCCGAAAAACATTCTTTGCAACCACAATTCGCCGAACTAATAATACAAGAAGCTGAACAAATCTACGGGGGAGTTGAAAAAGCGGTTCTTACACTGAAAAATGGAATACTAACTGTAAATGCAGGCATCGACCGTAAAAATGCGCCCTCAGGCCATGTTGTGCTATGGCCGCTAGATCCTCAACAACACGTCGAAAATATTCGAAACGAAATAAGACAAAAAGCTGGAAAAAGGGTGGGGGTTTTAGTGGTAGACAGTGATGTGGCGCCTTTGAGAATGGGTACCAGAGGTTTAGCTGTAGCGGTAACGGGCTTCGAACCAGTAAAAGATTGTCGAGACGAAAAAGATCTCTTCCAAAAACCTTTGTTAATCACTCGACACGCAATAGCAGATGATCTCGCATCCTTAGCTCATTTGCTAATGGGCGAAACAAGCGAGAAAACGCCTTTTGTCCTCATCAGAGATGCACCTGTCACATTTACAGATGAAAAAGTTTCTCCGGAAGAAACGGAGATTTCATCCGATAAATGCGTTTATGCATCTGCCTTTAAGATTTCAGCCGCCAACCTTGAAACCGTAAATCCTTAAAGCTTTCACCAACCCAGTTCCAATCAACGTCGCAGCTATGGCTATGAACAGCCGTTCTATAGGATACAGCCACGTAAGAAGTTGCCAGTCAGCTTTCCAAACACCAACCTCGGAAATGAAACTAGGCCAGTAAATAGCTTCAAACATCAAACTGCCTACAACATGGCCAAAAAGAGTTGCTAAAAACAACGTTACCCCAACTCCAAAAGCAAGCTTAAACGCGTCCCTATCCTCACGCAGAAACTCACCAATCTTTGGCTGCAATGGAGAAAACAAGAAAGCTAAGCCAGCAACATGCAACCACAAAAGGGGAGGCCACAACCAAGCAGGCCCCACAACTGGGTAGAAAGCGAAAATAAGCAGCAAAAGAAGATACGTAACACCGCAAAACCATCTTTTATTGTTGTAAAGTAATCCTGCAAACAACGCCGCAGCAACGTGAGGCAAAAAGCTAAGTGGTCCAAAAGGGCCAACTTGCCAAATAAAGGTCCCAATAACTCCACCAATCGTTACTGCAAAAACTCCGAGCCAAGGACCAAGTATAATTCCAATTACTAAAGCCATTACAACTCCTGCTTTAATGAAGTTGCCTTGCCCACCAATCAACGGAAATAGATTCCAAGAAGAAAAAACTGTGTAAAACGACGCAAAAACAATTGCCAGAGTCATACTCTTTGTTGACAATGCTAATGTATTTGTTTTCATTTCTGCCCTTTAAGCATTAACACTTTTCCCATTATTAAAAAGCACATGACCTGAAGATTCCAGCTATCGAAAAGCTTCGCAAAATGATTAAGATTGGAACTTCATCGACTCTTCGATAATCCCTTCTTTTGTGAAAATCAAAAAGTCAATCCCGTTTCCACTCATGGAATCCCGACTAATCGCCGACTTCATAGCACGAAGCGCCATCTCCTTAACCTCTTCCAAGCCCATGTCTTCTCTGTAATTTTCCTCGAGAACGCCAACCGCTATCTCCGCGCCAGTACCCACCGCAGCGTACTTGTCTGGGATCACAGATCCTAAAACGTCCAAAACATAAATCGAAGCACCATCATCATCCACGCCACCAATAATAGTCTGCGTGATTAACGGAAACAACCGCCTACCAAAAAGAAGGTTAGACATGACTTTAGCTGCCGACCTCACGGATATCCTTCTGCCACTGTCCAATTTGAAAAGGTTCGCATGAGCTTCAGCCTCCCTTACAAGAACTTGCATGTCAGAAACCAGTCCCGCACACGCTGCACCTATGTGGTCTGTTATCTTGAAAACTTTCTTTCCAGCTTTGCTCATGACGAAATAGCCATAGGTCACCCGTTTTTCAGAGGCAAGTAAAACACCTTCAGAAAACACTATGCCTAATGTTGTGGCGCCCGGCATCAAAAAGTAAGGATGTTGCTGATTTTGCTCAACCAAAGTATTGTCCCCCTAAATGTCTGTTGACTATAGACGACCCCCAAATTTAAACTTAATCATAAAAATCTTTAATGCTCGCAGAGAGTTGAGATAATGGAATAATTAAACGATCTCACGAGGAAATCGGCGACAAAGCAAAACATTATTCTGTAACCCGCTGGTTTTGGATGGATGAATACTAATGATCAACCTTTACATTCAAGAAATCGACGAGTTATGGTGCGGTGTTGCTCTTGAAGACGACAAAATCTTTGCAACATCATTTGCCTTAAGTGAGAGAGACGCTTTTAGATGCCTACTGAGAGAATTGCCTTATAACACAATTTTTCAAGTTGCCCTAAAATTGAACGCGCTTGCTGAGGTAGCTTTAGGGGCGATAAAAGCCACTTTTTACGGCGAAGATGTTTCTTTCAGTTTCCAATTCGCCTTGACTCGCTTAACCGATTATGGTCAGAGAGTGTTGAGGTTAACTTCACTTATTCCCACGGGCTACGTGACGACTTATGGCGCTCTAGCAAAGGCTGCTGGTGGGAGCCCTAGATCTGTTGGGCGGGTGATGGCGACTAACCCTTTCGCGCCTTTAATTCCCTGTCACAGAGTTGTAGCTGCAGATATGACCTTAGGCGGCTACGGCGATGGCTTAAAGACAAAGTGGGATATTTTACAGAGAGAAAACCGAAAATATGGAAAGGTAATTGAGGCTAAAATCAACGGCAAAGCATTACGATTATTTCCAGTTGGCATGCTTAAACCTAGCAAATAACAATATGAAAATTGGAAGTTCCTACTTGATTTGAGACTTCTGAGCTCTATATTCTGCACTTAAATTATGAACAAACTAACAAACAATCACGTGGTAATTACTCTAGAAATCGTTAGAGTTCACATCCAAAGTGGAAATGCACACACATTATAGTTAAGTTTAACAAATATTAAGTTCATGCACATACTATGCCGTTAGAGAGGACTTTCATATGCCACGAGGACTTTACATCGGTCGGTTTCAACCCTTCCATTTAGGGCATCTTCACGCAATAAAAACTGTTTTATCTGAAGTCGATGAGGTGGTGATAGTGATTGGCAGCGCCCAATACAGCCACCGATTGGATAATCCCTTCACAGCAGGCGAACGAGTCACTATGATCCGTAAAGCTTTAGACGAAGCCAAAATATCACCCTCAAAATATTGGATTATACCCATTCGTGACATGCACGTTCACATGATGTGGGTTGCAGAAGTCAAAGGCTACACGCCCAAGTTTGAACACGTCTATTCAAATGAACCCCTTACACGACGACTGTTTCTGGAAGCCGGGTTCCCCGTTAAACCGATACCCTTCAACAAACGTCATCTCTACCTAGCTACAGGAATAAGGAAGAAAATGTTGGAAAACAAAAACTGGACAACACTCGTGCCCAACAGCGTTACCGAATATATTAGAAAGATTGACGGCGTAGAAAGACTACAAGACCTAGCTAAAACCGACAAAGTTCAACAATAGCCCTGCCGCCGAACACGGATAGAATCACCACTTTTTACCTTAAGTCGTTTCGTGGCACTGCCTTGATTTACTGAAACCTCTAGGAAATCATGACCACCAACTATTGCAAGAGCGCTACTCAAGGAAACGTCGCCATAAGCAGAACACAGCTTCAAAGCGGCAGCCTTTCCACCCATTTCAATCTTGACGAATTCGTTTTCGCGAGTAGCTAGTTTTTTTATGATTTCCGACGAAATGTTTGTAATGACGTTGCCAAAATCGTCAACGTGCAATACCTCGCCAAACACAACATTCTCCTTCAAACGTGGTTTCGCAAAATCCGGCACAACGTAGTCTTTAATTTTTTTGTCCAAACTCAGACACCTTGACCCCCCTCGCTAGATAGGCGGCAACAATCGCAAAAATGTCTCGGCCGTGAAAGGTTCTCGAAACTTTCGAAAGCATGTATTTCCGATTTTCAACAGTATAGATGTGCCGCAGGCTTTCTTTTAAAGCGGCCAACATAAGCAGTCCATTATCTGGTCCGACAAAATGGCTATGTTTGGTTCCTACGATTATTGGGCGACGTTTAGTTCCAACGCCGGGGTCTACAACGGCTACGTGCACTGTTCCTTTTGGAAATTATGGTGTTGCAGATGTGAGTATGAAAGCACCCATGCGTATGTTGAATTTGTCAATCTCGTGGCTGACGTCAACAATTTTTGCTTCGGGACATTTACTTAATATAACGGCTTTCATTTCTGCAACATAAGGGTCTTTCAACCCGAAATCTGAAAGAAGCGTTACTATTGCTTGCTGCATGACTTTCTCCCTGTAGAACACTTGAGCAGGGTATATTTTAACTTCGCAATGACCTAGGCTTCTCTAGTCAGCACTTATATATTGCTCTATGGATTTTCATCTAGAAGAAGCTGGTGGTCAAACTCTTGTTGGAAATAACAGACTACCTGAAAAAAAAGATTGCTGAGGTCCGCCTTGCCAGACTTGTCGGGGAAATCGTCTGGGCATTAGGTTCATCCATTTCTATCGCTGGGCTATTTTTGAACATTCTTCTACTTACAATTGTAGGTTTTTCGTTGCTGTTTGCGGGACTATTTCTAAGCGTCCACTATGAATTTCAAAGATTAGACTACATGCATGCGCTTGAAAGAATTGCACATCAAGAGAAATAGAACCAAAATGTTCGATGAAAAGATTTTGATGTACATAGATATTTTACCAAAGATGGAGAAGCAATGTTTCCAGATCTACTCCTCAGTCTAGGCCCGTTTGGTTGGCTTGTGCTATTAGCCCTTTTAGTAATAGGCTTAATAATAATCATCGTCATTGTGAAAATTATCTTGTTCATTTTGCCTGCAGCTATCATAGCTTTGGTGGTTTGGTTGATTACTCAAAGTGAGGTGTATGCAGGTATCGCTTTTATCGCCATCGCTGTTCTCTCGATTTTGAAACGTTAATAGCATTAGGACAACGAGAAGCGCCGCAAGCCGTTAAACAATGTTATCCTTTCTCACAGATTCTAGGATTTTAGAAACATCTTCTTCAGCTATTTTCCTTATCAAAATTTTTTTAACCTTCGAACGAAGACCTGAAACGATTTCGACTTTTCTTCCAAAAATTTTTGAAAGTTCCTTTATTAACTCCCTATTGACTTTTCCTTTAACCGGCTGTTGCCTGCAAAATATTACAAGCTCGTCGTTAACTCGTATTCTAAAGTTTTTTGATTTGGGTTTCACCTGAATTTCAAGTATCACTCCGTCTTTAGTCTTCAATAGCTTCATTAGTTCACCGACTTAGTGCCCTCAAACCCTTGTGGTGAAAATATCAACTTCCCACTTGTTGATTAGAGTCTTTATGACTAAAAAGTTTGTAAGATAAAATACACACACTTCCTTATTACAAACCGTTTTTCAACATGTATAAGAGATAGGTGACACGCTAAATGGCGATAGCCAGTGAAAGAGTAGCTCCAGCAGTGCCTCAAAGAGTCGCTCCAGAGGCCAAACCCCTCAACGCTCAGCAAGTCACCTCGATTGCCATGGCCTTCCTGAAGTCACTTGGACATAAAAGAGGAATCAAGCCAAAACATGTTTTCATAGAAAACCAGCGCTACGTTGTCGAGGCGGAGATCGGGAAAAAAATACTTGCTAAGGTACAAATAGACATGGTTACTAGTGAAATAAAAGAATATGCCATTGAAAAAAAGACCGAAGAAGCGCCGATTAGTCTACCCGTGGAACCAAGAGCGATGCTTATCATGTTTGGAGTGGCAGCTGCAGTTTCTCTTATCTTCGTTATACTTGACCTCCAAACAATCCTAAGCAGTCTATTCTAGTGATGTTTTCTAAACTATCCTTCTGCATATTGCATTTTTCTTAAGTTCTATTCTGTCCCATCTTAGGGGCTTGAGGCTTCTAATAGCTCCATAAGAGACATGGGGATCGTGGCTAGCTGAGCTATTTGAACGTATTTGTTCTCAGCCAGCTCGCCAATTGTGTCAATGCCGAAGGCTTTCTTGAGCAGCGCAGCATCGCCCTCAGATACTCCTGAGATAGCAAAGACTGGTTTCTCTCTGAGCTTCTCGAACTCAGTTGACTCAAACTCCTTGTCAAGCACCTTCGCAGAATATCTTGAAAAAGCATTTATCGCCTGGGCAAGCAAGACGTTTTTGTTCGTAGCCAAATCCCCAACGGTTTTTATTCCAAACGCATTCTTCAAGTCGGCTGCATCAGCCTCGCTGACTCCACTTATAGCAGAAACAGGAACCCCACGCAACTCTCTCAAAGAAAGATGCTCGTAGGCTTTATCAAAATATTTAACAACAAACTCTCTAAGGCTCAATCGTTTCATCTCCGCGTCAAAGTTGTCTGGAAAGCTATTTAAATTTTCAAGAAGATGCATGTGCGCTGGCAAATTGAGTTTTCTCTCTGTTTTCCCTAGCTTTTGATCTTTGCGGCTTTTTATCCTGCACGTCTAGACGGTACCTAGCAAGAAAATGTTAAATAGCAAGACTCAGTCCTCAACAGGAAAACCCTTAGAGACGAACAAAGATGAAAATAAAGGCAGTTCTCTTTGACTTAGGAGGAACACTAGTAAAAACTTCATCCATCCCCGAAGTCATGAAAAAGATACTGGAAACTTACGACATTGAACGTTCAACAGAAGAAATTGAGCAAGCAAGAAAAATCGCTGAGGAGCATACAAATACCGAGGAGCTACCTGTTTTGGGAGACGAGTTCTGGGTAAGATGGAACGCGGAAATTTTAGAACATGTAGGAATCCGGAAAAATGTGCCATTCCTAGCAGAGAAGATAACGAAGTTATGGTGGCACCATGCAAATGTTGAGCTTTACCCAGACGCAGAAAAAACGTTGAAGTTACTCAAGCAAAGCGGATTGAAAGTCGGTCTCATAACAAATGGTTTAGAAAGTGATGTTAGAGAAATATTGCCAAAAGTTGGGTTGACAGAATTCTTTGATGTAGAAGTTGCTTCGAACACTGTTGGAAAAATGAAACCAAATAGAGAAATGTTTTTGCACGCTTTGAAGAAATTGGAGGTTCTACCTCAAGAAGCCCTTTTTATTGGCGACATGCTAGAACAAGACTACAAAGGAGCCAAGAAGAGCGGCTTAAAGGCTCTGCTAATTGACCGCAGGGGCAATATTAAAGATGAAGATATCGAGAAAATTGAAAGCTTGACGAACCTTCTAAAGTATATTTAAGACATTTTCTGCTCTGCAGTTTTCATATTCCTAAACGAAAAACCTATTTTCAATGCTGAACTTCAATCGACAGCATGTTTTTCAATGCGAATGCACCTTATGCGGCAGAGTGTTATCTCTTTATTCCTTAAGGAGCTGCCCAAGATGTAAGAAGCTTTACTGCCGAAGCTGTATGACTACGGATTTGTGGAGCGAACAACGAGACTTCATATACCTGAATTGTGCGAGGAGAATAATTGCCCCTCGGCGCAGCGGTTCAAAATACAGTTCTCTGAGAGAGTATTTGTGGAGACGAGGGAAATTCACAAGCTTGGCCACGTTGACCTTCTCTAGAATCGAAGGAATAATAAAAAACGACTTGCCTTTCGGTGCTTTGAGAAGCGAAGACTGGTGGAATAACGACGACACAACCAGTCAAGGCTACGCATGGACGAATTCAGGCTGGAAAGTTCAAAGCGTAGACTTGAAAGAACGAACCGTGACCTTCAAAAAAATGGTAAAAGAAGGAATAGCGTAGATACCTAGAAGAAAACGTAGAAAAGGAAAAACAGCAAAGAAACCTTTCACACCAGTTCCTATTAGACATCGGAGAATTCGAAAGCCCTCGAAGACGCGAATCGCGAAAGTCTTGGCAAGAGCTAAAAACGTGGAGCGAAGAAAAATGGCGCCACAATACAGAATTAAGCTCAAGCCAAAATCCGCTTATGAAAAGAGACTATATAAGCAAGAAGCCAAACCAACTCCTTACGACTGAGCTCAACAAAACAACGACTTTACTTAATAAGGAGAAGCAAAAGTTAAAAAGCTAGACACGAGAACTATATCGAGTCGTCATAATATGTTAAGAAGGCTTGTCCTAGACGTTTTGAAGCCACATAAGCCAACCGTTGTTGAACTTTCTCTAGCACTAAGTAGCATAGAAGGCATAGAAGGCGTAAACGTAATTACTTACGAGATAGACCAGGAAGTGGAAAACGTAAAGATTATAGTTGCGGGAAAAAGCATAAACTTCGAAAGCATCAAGGGAAAACTAGAGGAATTGGGTGCTACCATTCATTCTGTTGATGAAGTTGCGGCTGGAAAAAGGATTGTTGAGGAAGTGAGGACCCCTCAGGATAGATATGCCCGAATTTAAGATGGGTTAGAACCATTGCTTACGACCTCTTTTCAATGTTTAAAACGTTAAAATATCTAAGGAGCAATAAGCACTGATAAAAGCGGGAATAACTCATGCCAACTGGAAAACGTGAAAAACGAAACAAACAATTCGGCGAATGGTTCCGCCAAGTACTGATAAATGCAGAAATACTTGATTACCGCTATCCAATCAAAGGTTGCGGCGTCTGGCTCCCATACGGATACAAAATACGCAGATTAGTCACTCAATTGCTGCGGGATTTGCACGACGCCACTGGACACGAGGAAGTTCAATTCCCAATCATGGTCACCGAGACCGATCTCCGCAAAGAAGCCGCCCATATCAAAGACTTTGAAAACGAGGTGTTCTGGATAACCCACGGCGGTCTAAAACCCCTAGAGATCAAATATGCACTAAGGCCAACCAGCGAAACAGCAATCTACCCCATGCTCAAACTCTGGATACGAAGCCACGCCGACCTGCCAAAAAGGCTATACCAAATCGGCAGTGTGTTCCGCTACGAAACAAAAACTACAAGACCCATCATCAGAGTCCGTGAACTCTCTACATTCAAGGAAGCTCATACAAGCCACGCCACCCTCGAAGATGCAGAAATCCAAATTAAGGAAGCCATTCAAATCTACAAAAACTTCTTCGATGCCTGCGGTGTCCCTTATGTAATCAGTCGCCGCCCAGACTGGGATAAATTCCCTGGTGCTCTCTATTCAATCTCTTTCGACGTCATTATGCCTGATGGACGCACCTTACAATCAGGTACGGTTCACAATCTAGGCCAAAACTTCTCCAAGACATTTGATATCCAATACGAAACCATAGACGGCGAACACCAATACATTTGGCAAACTTGCTATGGCATAAGTGAACGAGGAATCGGTGCGCTAATCAGCGTACACGGCGACGACAATGGCATCGGATTAATACCCTGCCTCGCTCCTATCCAAGTCATAATCATCCCGATACCGCATAAAGAAAACCCACAATCAATTGCAGAAGTATGTAAGAAAGTTGCAGAAAAACTGGAAAACATGGGCTTTAGAACTGAAATTGACCAGAGAGAAGACCTAACTCCAGGCGCCAAATTCTTCTACTGGGAACTCCGCGGCGTCCCAATTCGTATAGAGATCGGTCCAAAAGACGTTAAGAAGGAACAAGTTGTTTTCGTACGTCGCGACACCTTCAAGAAAGAAGCTTGCAGGATCAGCGACTTATCATCCCGATTACGTCAGCTAATGGATCAGATGTCAATCGAAATGCGGGAGAGGGCTTGGGAATGGATGAGAAAGCGAATATACAGAGTCGACAGTCTAGAAAAGGCAGACGAACTGTTAAAGAAAAGGGCTGGAATCTTAGAACTCCTGTGGTGTGGGGATGCGGGGTGTGGTCATGAAATTGAAGAACTTGTGAGCGCCAAGCTATTAGGAACGCCAGTTGACTTTGAAGAAAAAATTGAAGGCAAATGTGTTGTTTGCGGCAAAAAAGCGTCAAGCTTCGTGAGGGCAGCAATCGCCTACTAGAATCAAACTAGAACAACAGTTTTACAGCCTCGCGCCCTTTCATTCCTTGCCTTATCCCCCTCATTTCAGCTTCAGAGGTAACCGCTCTAATTTCGGCATCAAGCATGTCATCAAATGTTTTAACACCGCTAACCATCGCCGCTGTCACACCAAGTCTTTCAGCCACATCCACATTCAAGAATCCACACATAACAAACCCTTTTTCCCCAATAACTGCAACAAGAGGAGGAGAATCCGGCAAATCCACTTTCAAACCCAACGCAGTTTTCCCGTCAACTTTCAACTGACCAACTCTAATCATATAAGAGCACCTTGTTCCTTATTTTTGGGAACCACTTTTTAAATAAAGATTGCTGCAGTGGAGATGTCTCCCGCAACTTCCCATTTTTTCTGTTTTGCATTCATCGAAATAGAACTTTCTTTCAGAAATTATAATAGCTTCCAAGATATATTATTCTTGGGGGCAAAAGTGAAGAGATTAGCTTCTTCTTCAATTATTTTAATCTTGCTAGTAAGCATGTTTGGTTTAACGTTTAACATTCAACCATCTAAAGCAGAAGACAATCTTTTGCTAGAAATGGAAGTCAGTAAGACACTCATAACCATTGGAGAAGAGATTGACATCACGCTTACAGTGACAAATGTTGGAAATACAACCGTCACGAAAACTCTTCCCCAACCACCAGTATTTAACGTATGTTACTTCACATCTGAAGGTTTTTTCTCTTGGACAGATGGTAAAGTTTTTCCTCAAGTGATAGTTGAAATCACTTTGGAGCCAGGGGAGAGCTATACTGAAACACTGCATTGGGATCTCTATCAGTTTCATTATGCAGATGGAAAATTCTATCCGCCAAGACCTGGAACTTATGATTTAGCTGGTTATTGTTGTTTAATGGATGTAGATATCTGGGATTTGTTAGAACCAGAAGTTTATGTTGAAGTTACAATTGTTGGTGATTGGTGGAATCTTGCAGATGTTAACTTTGACTTTATAGTTGACATCTACGATGTGGTACTGGCTGCTGGAGCTTATGGATCTGCACCTTTAGATCCTAATTGGAACCCACACTTTGACATAGCTGAACCTTATGGAGTCATAGACATCTACGACATAGTAATGATCTGTTCAAGCTACGGAGAAGAATACTTACCATAATTCAGCAGATTGGGATTCTTCCATAAGCAGTGGAGATGTCTCCCGCAAAACTCCCATTTTTTTCTTTGCCACGTATATGGGTGTTATTCGGAAATAACACTCTGTTGTATCTAATCAACCCCTTAGAGCATTTCAAGGAGTCCAATCAAAAATGAATCTATTCATATTAACCGCCTTTAACGTAAGGACAATGATGCAATCATTCTGGATTTTCAAGTAAATTTTATCTCCTGTTTTAATTGAGAGTTTCTCTCTTGCTCCTTTGGGTAGGTAGATTCTTCCTCTGCTGTCAACTTTGCTTTTAAAGAAAGATTCCAACATCTCAAGAGCTTTCAAATCTTTTCCCACTCGACGTGTGAGTTCCCACAAAGATTTATCTTATGGTAAGAAATAAATGTATCCGTATAAATGGAGGTTTGATGTATACCTGAAGTAAGAATAGTGGTTCCAAGCGAGCTCGACAGAGCCTTAGATGGACTAGTCAAAGCAGGATTTGCTGGCAACAAAGCGGAGCTAGCAAGAATAGCACTCATTCACCTCATGTCGACCTTACCTAGGCAAATGTCTCATGGCTATGATTTAGAAACTGCCTTTTCTCCAGATGGGCGTCTATTTCAGCTAGAATATGCTACTGAATGTACACATAGAGGCGGCACAATCGCTGGAGTTTGCTGTTCCGAAGGAGTAGTATTAGCAAAGAAGTTGATTATGACCCCATTGATGGTAACTCCAAATCCATTCCTGAAAGTCTTCAAGATAAACAACACCATAGGCATGGTCTTCTGCGGTTTGCTCCCAGATGGATATCTCATTGTAGACGAAGCTTTAAGACAAATGAGAGTCATGAACGGCTTAGACATTGAAGGACTGGCTGGAAAACTCTTTCTCTTCACACACCCCTTCACGCAGAGAAAAGACGTTAGACCGCTAGGAACATCCTTTATCCTCGGAGGTTTAGACGCTGAAGGAAAGCCAAGATTGTTTCTGCTGACAAGCTACGGATATGCTGTGGAATATAGAGCGTGTGCTGATGGTATGGGCAGAGAAGCTTCAAAAAGCATTTTGGAAGAAGAATACAGAGCTGATCTCAATTTAGAAGAAGCTAGAGCATTGGCAGTTAAAGCAGTCTTAAGGAAGAAGGCAAGAGCTGAAAATGTATTGGTGACCTCAATTGATGCAAAAACCAAGAACTTCACAGATGCAACAGTAGATGAAAGGAAGAGACTGCTGGGCAGAATATTCCCGTGATCAACCTGTCTATAAATAAAGATTGCTACCATAAACACTCTTCGTGAAGCAAAATGCTAACGCGCTTAAAGAAACGAGTTCAATCCCTGCTCGCAACAACGGCAAAACTACTACATAATCTAGGTGTGACGCCGAACCAAATCAGTGCAATGGGAATTTTGTTGGCTTTTCTATCCGGTTGTTCTTACTGGGCGTGGCAGCATAATCGTCTTCTCCTCATAGTTGCACCAATTCTTTTACTACTATCTGGACTCTGCGACGCTCTGGACGGAGTTGTCGCAAGACTTCACGGTGAAACCACGGCTTTCGGCGGCTTTTTAGATTCTTTGCTCGACCGCTACGCCGATTCATTTATTCTCGTCGCAATGATAATCAGCGGTCTATGTGAAGTTTCTTGGGGTTCCATTGCGCTTGTCGGCTCTTTACTGGTAAGCTATGTTCGCGCAAGGGCAGAGGCTGCTGGAGTCAAAATGGAGACCGTTGGTTTAACGGAGCGCGCTGAACGAATACTTGTATTGACACTGGCTAGTTTCGCTGCTTTCTTCTGGCTGGGCGCACTTTATTGGAGCGTAGGAGTCCTTGCGGTGTTAACAAATCTTACCGTGCTTCAACGCACAATCTACTTTTACAATAAATCCAAGCAAAAAGAAAGTTAGTATCTCTTCCGGCGGCGTTGTCTTCGCTCGTTTTTCGAACGCACTTTCACCACGCCGTGATGCACAGCACATGAGACACAGTAATACTTCGTCTCCACAGGCGCAGCGATGTAGGTGCCTTTTTGCCGTAATTCCTTAGCTAAAGCGTAATCCACTACTGAAACTCTTCGCGAAACACGCTTAGCCTTGTCACGGGGCACAAGCTCACCGCAGCTACTGCACTGCACTAACGAGCTTTTTCCTTTACTGCCTTTTGACCTTCCACGGCTTTTCCGCTTAACTGGCAAACGTTCCACGTCCTTTTTGCGGGTAGTCAATTGTAGAGGAGACTTATATACTATGCTTGATGCCTTAGCGGGTACAGAAGCCCTTTCAAATAATTAGTATCCTGTTAAGATCTGCAAATATTAAGTTTGATATACTGAGGGCAGTATGTGTTTGACCTAGTTACAATCGGCCACTTCGTCATGGACCTAATAATCTCGCCAAAAATATCTCATCCAAGGGTAACTCTAGGCGGTGCAGCTACTTTTGTTTCTCTAGCAGCAAACAAACTGGATGCAAAGGTAGGCGTAGTATCTAAGGTAGGAAAAGACTTTCAAAAACAGCTTTTATGGCTTCGTAAAGCTAACGTAGATTTGTCAATGGTGCAAATTGCAGAAGACGCTTCTACAACCCGTTTCATGCTCACCTACTACGATGGAAAGCGGAAACTTCAACTAGGAAATAAGGCGCCCCAAATAGTTCCAAAAGATATACCAGTTTCTTTGCGTGCCAAAGCAATTCATGTCGCGCCAGTGGCAAACGAACTCTCACTGGAAGCAATTCGAAAGCTTAGAAACAGGACATCCTTGTTATCCATCGACCCTCAAGGATTCCTACGTGAATTCGACGAGGCAGGTTACATGAAACTCAAGGGATTGAGTGATGTAAGCTTCCTCCAACACTGTGACGTCTTCAAATCGTCACTTAAAGAAATTAAGATAGTAACTGAATGTGCTAAACTTGGAACTGCAATGAAAAAGGTTCGTAAATGTGGTGTGAAAACTGTCTTAGTTACTATGGGCAGGAAAGGAATATTGGCGTATCTTGATGATAAATTCTATCATATTCCCGCCTGCAAACCTAAAATCCTTCAAGATCCAACTGGCGCTGGCGACGTTTTCATCGGCGCCTTTTTAGCGGAGCGTATTCAAGGCAGAGAGCCTCGGTGGTGTTGCTGTGTCGGTTCAGCCGCTGCATCCTTTGTTATAGAAGACGTTGGCTCTCAGCGTTTCGGTGAAAAGAAAGAGGTTTACGAGAGGGCAACTAAAATATATGAGAAGGGAATTAAGCCATTGCCACAGGACTCTATTGTTTAGAAGGTGCTTGTTGTTGGGAAGAATAGACAAAGGCGTAAAATGCAGTGTTTCAGGCTGTGTCAAAGACGCGATTCGTTCTATTGCTGCAGGCAAAGTCACCGCTGCCAGGTTAAAAATCCACACTGAAAGAAGAGCGTATCTCTGCAAGGAACACTACAAAGAGTTCAAGAAAGCCACAAAGAAAGACCGAACGCTGGAGAAATGGAGGCATCAAGGCTCGCGTTAGTGGGCCGATCTGTTCCGAAGTCGGGAAGCAACGGTCATTTTTCCACAAGCATTTTTAGAAAGGCTGATCTAATTCTAAGATTAAGTCAATTAAAGCGGGTTGATCAGTTTGCGTATACTTCAACTGCATTCAAATTACATCAAATACAAACCCATACAAAAGGAAATTGACTTAGCTGAAGAAGTGAAAGGGGAAGAGGAAAGACAGATAGAGGAGGTTGTTGTCCTTTTTACCGCTATTGAAGAGGGCGACAACGAAACCACGGCAAAACAAGCAATCAGGGAAGTACGAGATTTCCTAGGGAAACTCAAAGTCAATAAGATTCTAATCTACCCTTACGCACACCTAAGTAGCAACTTAGCAAAACCTGCATCGGCGCTCAAAGTCGTTAAAGCAATGGAAAAGTATGCAAAAGAAAATAGCATAGAAACCTTTCGCGCGCCTTTTGGCTGGAACAAACAATTCACCATCTCAGTAAAAGGACACCCTTTAGCAGAACAATCAAGAGTAGTTCTACCAGGCGAAGTAAGGAAGGACGAGAAAGTTTCCGAGGCTCTGAAAGCCGAAGAAAAAATGAAGTCTTCTTGGTATATTCTGCAACCAGAGGGAAACATGGTACCTGTTGAAAAATTCGATTTTACAGGACATGAAAACCTTGAAAAGTTTGCTAAATACGAAATCTCAAAGATGAGAGCAAGTCAACAAATGCCGCCACACGTCAAACTGATGAGAAGGCTTGAACTTGTCGACTATGAGCCTGGTAGCGACCCTGGAAACTTGAGATGGTATCCTAAGGGGCGACTAGTCAAATCTTTGATTGAGCGGTTCGTCACTAGCACCATCTTGAAGTACGGTGCCATGGAAGTTGAAACCCCAATTATGTACGACTTTAATCATCCCAGCCTAAGCGACTATCTAGACCGATTCCCAGCAAGACAGTACATCATCAAGTCGGAAGACAAAGACCTATTCCTCAGATTCGCCGCATGCTTCGGCCAGTTTCTCATGCTTCATGACGCTCAGTTTTCTTACCGCCAACTTCCATTACGAATCTACGAACTGACGAGATACAGTTTTAGGCGAGAGAAAAGTGGTGAAATAGCAGGACTACGACGACAACGCGCCTTCACGATGCCTGATTGCCACGCCCTCTGCTCCGACTTGGAGCAAGCGAAAAAGGAATATGTCATCCGCTTCGAGTTGTGCATGAAAGTCTTAGAGGGTCTTGGATTTGGAAGAGAAGATTATGAATTGGGGATAAGGTTTACAAAGCATTTCCACGAAAAAAACTGGGATTTCATAGTTTCCTTGGCAAGACTATTTGCGAAACCAGTTTTGATTGAGATGTTGGAGAAAAAAGCATTATATTGGGTTCTAAAATGGGAATTTAACTTCGTTGACAACCAAGACAAAGCCTCCGCATTATCAACAGATCAACTTGATGTGGAAAACGCCTGCAGATACGATATCACCTACATTGATGAAAAAGGTGAAAGGCAGCATCCGCTGATTCTACATTGTTCACCAAGTGGTGGAATTGAAAGATGTGTCTATGCGATGTTGGAAAAAGCGTATCGAGAACAGCAAAAAGGGGGAATCCCAATTTTTCCACTTTGGCTTTCGCCCACACAGGTCAGAATAGTACCCGTCTCAGACAAATTCACCAAAGATGCTGAAAAAATTGCTGAAGAAATTGGTAAATATGAAATAAGAGTAGATTTTGACGATCGTCCTTTGACCATGCAAAGGAAAATCAGAGAAGCAGAAACTGAATGGGTAAACTACATAGTAGTTATTGGTCAAAGAGAAATCGACTCAGGAATTCTGCCGGTTCGGGATAGACTTGTTGGAAAAATCGTGAAAATGAGACTTCAAGAGCTGGTTGACAGTATTTTGAAAGACACAAAAGGTAAACCGTTCAAGCCAATACCCTTACCTAAAAAGCTGTCCCTGCGCCCACAATTCTACGGCTAAAATCGTCCTACAAAAAGTATATCAAGCAATCACAATACTGTAGAGATTCTAAAAGGAGAATGTTAGAAATGGAGCAGAAAGAGCTTCTTATTTACATAGATGGAAAGCACTGTCCGAAGTCAGAAGCGAAAATCTCAGTGTACGACCATGGCTTCCTTTATGGAGACGGTGTGTTTGAAGGAATACGCGCTTACAACGGCAGCGTATTCAAACTGAAAGAACACATTGACAGACTATATTCATCCGCACACGCTATCATGTTAGAAATTTCCGTGACAAAAGAAGAAATGATCAACGCCGTGATAGAAACGCTGAAAAGAAACAAACTTACCGATGCATACATTCGTCTGGTTGTCTCCAGAGGCGTAGGCGACTTAGGACTTGACCCCAGAAAATGCTCCAAACCAACAATAATAATCATCACCGACCGAATAAAACTTCACGGAGGAGAAGCTAAAGAAAAAGGCTTGACAGCCATAATTTCATGGGTCAAACGGGATCCTGTAGATGCAACAACGCATGAGATAAAATCTCTAAACTATCTAAACAGTATACTTGCCAAAATTGAAGCTAACAACGCAAACGTTGATGAAGCAATATATCTAAATAAAGAAGGTTTTGTATGCGAAGGTGTTGCAGAAAACATATTTACCGTATCCAATGATGTAATTATAACTCCGCCGACATCTACAGGTGCTCTGCGGGGAATAACGAGGAATGTTGTCATTGAGATTGGCCGAAAGCTTGGATACACCGTCCTTAAGAAAGAAATTACACCTACAGACCTGTTCCTCGCAGATGAAGTGTTCTTTACAGGAACCGCGGTAGAAGTGGTTCCAGTAAAAGAGATAAACGGACGACAAATCGGGAGCGGGAAACCTGGTCCAGTCACTCGAAGGTTGATGGCAGAATATCATAAGCTAGTAAGAGACCCTGAAGAAGGCGTGCTAATTCGCTGAAAAACAGCAACTTAACCTTAGCTAACTACGACTCATAAATTTCTCTAGCATGTTGAATGCATTTTCCAAGATTTCAATAGGCGGCAAAAACACGCCCCTCACGTGCCCTACACCATATGTGTCACAAAAGCCCGAACCGTGTACAAAAAGAACACCTGTTTTTTCCAAAACGTCCAAAACAAATTCTAAATCAGTCTTCCAACGTTGCCCAATCCCATGTATTCTTGGAAAGACGTAAAAAGCCCCTTTAGGCTTTGTGCAACTGATTCCTTCAATTTCATTTAAGCGCTTCCAAGCGTAGTCTCTTCTTTTCCGCAATTTCTCAACCATCTCAGTGATATGCTCTTGCGGTCCATTCAAAGCCGCCACACCTGCCTTTTGAATAGGAGTATTGGTGCACAACCTAATCCGAGATTCTTTTTTGGCGCTTTCCTCCAGGGCCTCTAACTTTCTTTCAGGGTCGTGGAAATAGAAGTATCCTAGCCTCCACCCAGTGGCCAAATAAGCTTTAGAAAAACCGTTGAGCCCAACGACTGGAAAATCCTTCGCAATACAGGCTGTGCTTACAAACCGGTCTTCATACACTATTCTATCATAGATTTCGTCAGACAAAACCAACAAGTCATTTTCGGCTGCTAAATCCACAATTCTTTTCACCGTGTTCTCATCATAAACAGCGCCGCATGGATTGTTAGGATTTATTATCACAACACCTCTAGTCTTCCTAGAAATTTTTGATCGCATATCTTCAACGTCAGGTTTCCACCCTTTTTCTTCCACAGTCTTGTACGATATAGGCTTTCCCTCAAAAAACTTGGCATACGCTGCATACGGTGGGTAAGTTGGACCAGGCACTAGAATTTCGTCGCCTCTGTCTATTATCGCTGCCATAATCATGAATATGCCTTCGGAAACCCCTGTGGTGACTATGACGTTTTCAGGCGAAATGTCTATGTTGTTAACACGTTTTTCTTTTTTACAAATTGCCTCTCTTAACTCTAAGAGCCCCTCTGATGGACCATACCAGTTTGCCCCAGCTTTCACTGCCTCAAACAAAGCCAGTTTAATGTGTCTGGGTGTGTCAAAGTCGAACTTTACGGGGTCGCCTATATTGAGGTAGGTTATTTTTTTTCCTGTTTTTTCAATTTTTTTGGCGAACTCTGTGACGTCTCTGATCGCATATTTGATTGTGCTTACTCTTTCCGTGACTTTAAATGGTATTGTCAAGTTGCTCACCTAGATAATGAGTTTTTCCGGTTCTACATTACGTTTTGCAATGCCAAGGTCATCTACTTTGAATTCCTTGTTTCCAAAAAGGTTTGCGTGTTCTTCACCCATGTACAAAGCTGCAGCGATTCTGCCTAGAGCGTCACCTTTCATGTTTCCACTTCCGCTACAACTCCCGACCACCAACAAATCGTTTTCTTCGAAAATAACAGGTTGTCCATCAATGGTGTTAAGCGCATATTGACCTGCCCAAGAGCCATAAGGTTGAGCTCCCAAAAACTGAGGGAAATATTTTGTGACTACCTGATATATTCCATAGCGGTAGAAGTTTTCTTCAGGTTGCGGGTCATCTTCTAATTTGAAAGCCCGTGGAAAGTGGTCGCCATAGCTTAGCCAGAAAGCGTTTTCCTCTAAAGCTGGTTTTATGTAGACTGCAGGTTCTGGCAAGATTGTGAAAGGCATACAGTTTTCTGCATTGAAGCCTTCTACATTTAATAGTTGTCTTAATTCTGTTGTTGATGCTTGTACAGAAAAAAGTTGGCGCTTTATAGGTTCCATCGGCGCGTAAACTCCAATTTGATGAAGCAGTGTGTTCGCCCATACGCCGGCAGCAATAATTGTTTTCTTAGCTTTTATTGTGCCTTTGTTGGTGTTGACTCCAGCGGCTCTTGATTTTTGCCAGAAAAAGGGTTCGTCCGGCATGCCTAACGGCTCTTCCGGGTCTACTAGTATCTTCTCTGCTATTGTGTTGTATTGAATTTCTCCGCCGAGTTTTTTGAACTCTGCTTCGTAGAACTGAACTAGCAAGTCTATGTCGATCGACCCTGCTTTGGGAACAAACACTCCTTTTTCCACATCTGCCAATCTCATCATTTGTGCTTCCTCATCCTTTGCTACTTCTGTTCTGAGATTAAGCCGTTTCGTCAAGTCTTCTTTTTCATACACTTCATATTCAAGACCGCTTTCCGCCATCGATTTGAGAAGAGGCTCTATTATTCTGTAATGCTCTTTTGAGAACAGCCACAAATAGCCAGCCCATCTCAACCTCAAATCTACCCCTAGTTGGGTTTGAACATGCTTAAAGAATTCAACTGTGGTGTCCACCAGAGTGAGGTTTGTGCGAGAATAGAAGAAACATCTAAACATGGCAGCACTCTTGGCCGTATTTCCTTGGCCAGCTGTGCTCATCTTATCTATGACTAGAATTCTGTCGTTGGGTCGTTGTTTTTTCACGTGATAAGCGGTTGCCAGTCCGATTATGCCTGCGCCTACAATAACAGCGTCATATTCTGTCATTTTGCTTCATCTCGCTTTCCAGTTTTTGTTTGGAAGCTATCAGTAGATAAGAGGTTAAAGATTAACGCTTCGCTAGGCTCACGTTTAGGATTGGAAGAAGTTGAATTTACGGTTTTTTTTCATCTGGAAACGTTTAGGATCGTAGCTGTTGTTAGCGTTGAACTCAACAGCTTTCCAGGCATAGACGATTTCAGCGGATTCCGTGAACAAAGCGACAAGGGGCGGACTTGGAAGAACAGTCTTAGTGGCGTTGATTGAGGCGGTTGCGCCATCGTCGTCGGTGACAGTCAAAGTTACAGTGTAGTTTCCGTTGTCAATATAAGTATGTTCTACAATAGCCCCTGACGCATTGGTTCCGTCACTAAAGTCCCAGAAGTAGCTAACAATGGTGCCGTCGGGATCGTAGCTTCCGGAAGCGTTGAACGTGATGACCTCACTCGTATAGACGGTTTCCGCGGATTCCGTGAAAATCGATACCGGAGGCCTGTTCAGAACGGTCTTCGTGGCGGTTGTTGACGCAGTGTCGCCATCATCATCAGTTGCTGTAAGAGTTACTGTGTAATTTCCATCGTCTGAGTACGCGTGTTCCACGGTCAAGCCTGTAGTGTTTGTCCCGTCACCAAAATCCCAGAAATAGCCAACAATCGACCCATCGGGATCATAGCTTTCAGTAGCGTTGAAGTAAATATTTTCGTCCGTAAGTACAGACGTCGCTGACTCGGTGAATGACACTATGGGCAGCTTGTTGAGCACCTTGATGTCGGCGGAGGTTTTGTCGGTTAGTCCATTGTTGTCGGTCACGATAAGTGTAACTGTGTAGTTTCCGTTGTTAGCGTAGGTGTGGGTTGTAACCTCGCCAGTTTCATTCGTCCCGTCACCAAAATCCCAGAGGTATCTGACTATTGTGCCGTTGGGGTCATAACTTTCAGATGCATCAAAGGTTACAGTTTCGCCTGTGTCAGGAGCCGTGGGGAGGTAGGTGAAAGAAGCAACAGGTAGTTCGATGCGGGTATATTCCTGTGTGAAGAAGCCTTGCGCCGTATAAACTGTTACTTTTATTTCTTGACCTTTGAACTCTGTCCAATTCCACAAGCATTGAAGGGTAAGGTTATCGCCGGGCATGAGCCTCTGTGTTATGTCACCTATTGTTGTTATGTTCTCGAAAATTTGAGTCCCATTTGTGATTGCTACTCTGTTGATGTTGACAAAATGTGGCGATGACGGTAGATTCGAGACTGTTACATTAAATCCACTGGTGTCAGGTAGTGCAGTGAAAGTTAAATCTGTTATATTAAGCGATACGGAGGGAGGCAAGGAAGCTGTTTTGGATACTGCTGAATAACCTTGTGAAGTTTTGGCAGTAATATTATGAGAAGAACCAAGAGAACCCTTTTCCCATAGGTTCCAGTAACATGTGAAGGTCTTGTTTTGGCCTGGTTGAAGTTGCTGTGGAAGTGTGGCGTTTTCATCGTGGATTGTCATGTTTTGAGGTGGAATGCTGGTAGAATCAAATAGTATTTCTGTTACATTTAATGGTATGAGCGATTCTGCTGAATTTCTGATAGTCACATTAAAACGCTCGACAGTTACTGTGGTGTCAAATTCTGCTTTGACAATTTCTAACTTCACTTTACCTGCTTTAAAGGGAAATGTTGCGCCCGAGTCATCTTGCAGGAATACAACAACACGGATGGTTTGACCCGCGAATTCTCCCCAGCTGCTGTTGCACCTAAAAGTTATGGCTTCGCTTTTTCTAAGAGGATATGGGATTGATGGTCCTATGGATTCCGCCGGGATGCTATAAATCGTTTCCACATCATCTATGATAGTAACTATGGTAATACTAATTATGTTTGCATCAGCTTTCGAATAGGATGGATTTAGAACAGTCACTTTAAAATAGGTGCTGTCTTCGATGGGAAATGTAACATTCGTGATTGTTATCGTGGTGACACCTTCGGGAACCTTAAATCCTATTTCCACATAATAGCCCACAGTCCACAAGTATGACAACACAGCGCCTACTATCGCCGATGCTAAAAGCAAAATTAACAAAGAAAGTGTTGAAATCCCCTTTGTACTTCTTAACATAGTGTGCATGCTTCGTTCCTCGTTTTTAGCGTGATGGTTATTCTGATTTGTGAAGGGAGTAAATAAGTATTCGGTTGTGGAATGAAGCATTTTTCAAGCCGTATTCGTGTTTCTTTGTGCCTCTGAATTATCTCACTATTAGTACGGGGCATGGTGCGTATGTTACTACTCCGTTGGCTACGCTTCCTAGAAGGAATTTTTTGATTCCGGTTCTGCCTTTAGTTCCCATAACAATAAGGTCGCAGCCTTCTTTGTTGGCGATCTCTGTTATTGCGTGAACAATTGACATGTGATTTTCGATGACTTTTGTCTCAACTGTGACTCCTACTTTCTTTGCCATTTTCTCTACTTTTTTTAGATATTCTTCTACCATCTTTCTTTTTTCTCTGGAGATTGTTATCGGAATAGGAGTTACTGTGGAGGCTGGCGCAACTTCTATAGGGGTAGGCGCAAAAGCATAAGCGGGTAAGTGCATCACATGAACAGCGATAAGCTCAGCTTTTTCTTCCTTTTCATGTTTTTCGTGTTTCTCATGTTTCTCGTGCTTTTCGTAAGTCTCTCTGGGAGCTGCTTCAGCCTTAAGTGAAGCTCCACATTTTGGGCAATACTTCATTTCTTCGGAAACTTCATTTCCACATTTTGGACAGTATGGCAAACTGTTTCACCATATTTCAACTATTCTGCTAGGTTGACATTTAATATAAGCGTTAAAGCTCCGATCTGTTAGTAGAAAGCTGATAGACATTTATTTTGTTTCCTCTCGAAAAACTACGGTTGCCCGTGCTTAGCGACTTTATTCAAGAGAAAGTTTTTCCAACTGCTCTAATACATATTCACGAATTTCTTTTGGCTTAGGCAACTTTGCCACCACATTCCCGTTTTTTACAAGTGGTTTCAACATTCGATCTGTTTTGCCTCGGCATTTTAGGCATGTTGGTTGAGGTTCATTATAGGACAAAACTACGTCGACTAGGCATTTTGGGCATCGCCACACCTCCTTTTTCCCCCCAAGCTTACCTCGCTTTGCACATAGCTTTCCGTCTATCTCAACTATATCCATGGCGAAGTTTATAGTAGGCGAGTTACTCACATGTGTGCCTACACCAAACGCGTCTGCACCAGCTTCACTTAGTTGTCTGACTGATTCTTCGTTCAAACCTCCAGAAACGAAGATTTGGACATGTTTGCAGCCGCGAATGTTCAGTTCCCATCGTACCTCTCGCACAATTTCTGCGAAATTACCTTTACGAGATGATGGTGTGTCAAGTCGTACTGCCTTTAATTTTTTCAAAGCCTTTACAGCCATAATTGCTTCCATCTTTTCATCCGAGTATGTATCTACTAAGGCAACGCGAGGCACATCTTCTTCAACTATGCTGTCAAAAGCTTTCCATGCTTTAACCTGGTCGCCCATAACTATTATGAGGGCGTGGGGCATAGTTCCCACGGGCTCGGTCTCTACTGCCTTGGCGCCCGTCAGACAGCTAACTGCGTCAAACCCACCAATGAACGCCGCACGGTCTATCATTGGTGAAAGAGACGGGTGCATGCGACGGATACCAAAAGAAATAAGGCGTTTGTTTTTGGCAACTTTTCTTATTCTCGCTGCTCGAGTGGCTATTCCAGAGGCTTGACAAATAAGACCTAGAAGAGGAGTTTCATAGAGACAAAAGTCTCCATAAGAACCTTCAATCCGTACAACAGGCTCACGGAAACCTTGGTGATCACCAGCATAGAAAACGGTTCCTTCAGACATCGAATAGACATCAACGGGAATACCTTTGAACAAATGGGCTAATTCTTCAATGCCGCACAGAATGCCCCAGGGCCGATTTTCTGGAAGGCTACCAGAAGTAACTTCCGCTATCACACGGGTTTTTTCCCTACCTTTAGCTTCTAAAATCTGTTTTGTGCGGACAAAGTAAATATCCGTGGTTTCTGCTCGTTTAATCTCTTCGTCGGAAGCAACATGAAAAAGACGCATCTAAATTCTCTCCACAGCTCTTGCTTCAATGAAGTATAGCGATATTTATTTAAAGGTTCAAGCATTGCTTACGAATAGAAGTAGCTGAATGAATCCAACCTCAATTACTGCAGCTATAAAAAATAATAAATAAATTATTACAAGAGCTCTTATGGTCATGCTTCTGCTTAATGTTTTCCGTATTGTTAAATAAATTCCATACCCTTCAATTATGCCATTGGGCAGACTCAGCAGAACAAACATAGCTAAGTTACCCAGAGCTACGGTGCCAAAAACAATCATGCTAGCTCTAAAAATGCTCAAAAGAATAATCATGAGAGTGAACATTAAAGCAAAAGGGCGGGGGTGTTGAAGCACAACATAGTCATACTTTTTCGGCTTGAAAAAAGAAAGAACTAGTTCGACGTAGAAAGTCATAGCAAGCAGAATAAGAGAGACCACCAAGACATTGTGGACAAAGACCACTAACACAGCAATTGGAGGATTAGCGAACAAGTTTCCAGAATATTCAAAGAAAGCCCTATTTTCAACATATGCCAACGCTAAGAAAATCAGCAAAGTGACGCCAAGTAACAACGTTCTCTTCTTCGAAGCCATTGTAAGAACCACAGGTCCTATGTGTTCGCGAGTAAGTGAATAAAAACATTGCCTGACTTTTCAATTCGCGCCTAATTTTAAAAACTGCTGTTCAACCAGAAGTGTGTGGAGAACCTAGATCGAGACGTTGAATATAACCCACATTCTCTTCGTCATACATCAAATTTAATTCTTTGGAGCTCATTCCTCTATTCAATGCAACAAACATGGATAGCATTGAACCCAACGCGTGAATACATAAAGCATCTATCTCGTCCAAGATACTTATGGTTCATTGGAGGCTATTTTGTCCTTGACTATGAATACGCAACATTTTCCACGAATTTCCTTGACTTGACAAAAAGGATCTTTCAACCTGTTTCGCAGATGCCTTATCACCTTGTCGTATCTAAACTTAACTACTTAAGGCAGATTCTGCGTAAGATAGAAAACACTTAAAAAAGACCTTTATATAAGTGGATAAAGCTCTGCAGAGAGAGGAGTTAATATTTGTCATGAAAACGAAATGCCCGGCTATAATCAGCGTGGGCAGGACCGAGTTTGGAGAGCATTATGAAAGAGAGCCTAACAATTTGGTTGAGGAGGCTGGACTGACAGCTTTAGACTCTGCAAAAATTGAGCGTGGAGACGTTGACGCGTGTCACTTTGCAGACTATTTTCTTCCTATAACCAACAAATTGGGACTTGAAGAAGGCTTTCTATCTGAACTCTTAGAGTTAAACGTCCCCATGGAAATCACGCGGTCCTTCAGCTCCGCCCTCGCAAATGCCTGCAACGCCGTTCTGGCAGGAAAGTATGAACTCATGCTTGTGGGTGGAATGGAAAAAATGACGGACCGGTGGGACAAGATTAGAGATGACCTCATGCTTCTAGAGGACCCATGGAGCTATTATGCTGGATGTACTCCAGAGGCGAACCATGAGCTTATGCTTAGAGCATACATTAAAAAATTCGGGATTGCCGGTGAACAACTTGACATTTTAGAAAAAGCGTTAGCTGGCTTCTCAGTGAGAAATCACCACATGGCCATGAAAAACAAGTACGCTCAGTTTCATAAAGAAATCTCCGTTGACACAGTTATGAAGGCAAGAGCCAAGGCAAGAAGACCTTTAGGCTTGTTCGATTTTGCACCAATATCTGACGGCGCCTCTGCTCTAATACTAACAAATTCAGAACTTGCTGAATCTTATACTAGCAAACCAGTTTACATTCTAGGCTACTCTCTAGCCACAGATTATATTACCTTCCCTTCGCGGAACAACCTGACTGGTTTTTTGTCCACTAGACTTGCAATGAAGGATATCCTTAAGACAGCGGATATCGAATTGGACGACATTTCGATTTTGGAGCTTTACGATCAATCTACGATGATGGGGATGGTGTCTTTAGAGGATTTAGGGTTCTGCGAGAGGGGTAAGGCGTGGATAGACATTTACAGAAGTTGTCAAGAGAATGAAGACTATTACGAGCTTAATGGTAAGAGGCTATTCGTGAACGTGAATGGTGGACTTAAGGCCGATGGAAATCCTTTGGGCGCCACAGGTGGTGCAGAGATTTTCGAGGTATTTCAACAGTTAAGACATGAGGCTGGTGAAAGGCAGGTAAAGGCAGATGGTGAACTCAGATGCGGTTGTGTTCACGAGTTGGAAGGTTTTGGAACCAAAGCATATATCTACATTCTAGGAAGGAACTGACATGAGCAGCGAGCCAATTGAGAGACGGGTGGCCTATATAGGCGATAGGCTACGCGGTAGTCGTTGCAGCATATGCGGAAAAGAATATTTCAAACTCAAAGATTACTGCGGCGCTTGCGGAAGGGAAAGCTTTGGCAAAATGGAGCGTATTGACTTCTTTTACGAAGAAGGAACGCTGGAAATTTGCACCCTTGTAAATAAACCTACAAACAAGTTCACAAAATTAGGGCCATACCTCTATGGAATATTTTCGTTCCACAATGGCAAAGTACGTTTTCCAGGTAGATTAACTGATCGTATTATCAGAGATGAGGAGGAACTAAGGCTCGATGATTTGGAAGGAAGAAGGGTTGTCCCGCGCTTTAGGAGAAGACACGCTGTAGACGCCAGTGGAATAATCCCAACAATATCTCTGACTTTTTCCTTTACTGATGAATACTACCCTTACCAAGAGTATAAAATAGTTAAGCCTTCGAAGGAATACGAGAAGCCAGGAATAGTGGGTTATGGTGTCTATTCTTCTAAGTTCAGAATTAGAGAAGGTAGAATAGAGCGCGCTGTCCCCTTTCTAGATGAAGACGCTATAACAGCAGCCGTTGAAGCTGGAAAAATTGCACTTATTCATTCAGGTGTCGATCATAGGTTGATTGGTAAGGTGTACGTAGGATCAGAGTCTAATCCTTACGCTGTCAAGCCGATCGCTTCTAAAGTAGCTCAGGTTCTGAAGCTTGGCGAAGAGTACCGAGCAGAAGGTATCCAATGTGTAGACGCCATAGACACGGAGTTTGCATGTAAAGCAGCAACTAGCATGTTTAAGGACGCTGCTTCTCTAGTATATTACCCCGATTCAGAAGAATCTTATGCCATGGTAATCGGAGCAGACAATTCTCAATCTGCCCCAAGAGACGAGCCAGGAGGTGAACTAGACTTGTTTGTAGGCTATGGAGGCGCCGCTTTCATTTTTGGTATGCATGATGTAATAGCTCAGTTTGAAGGCTGGGTTTCAACTACGTCAGACACGCCAGATTTTTGGAGAAGGGACACACAACCTTACCCAAGTCACGGTGGTAGATTTACGGGTAAACCAGCTTACTTCAAACACGTAACAAAAACCGTCAAAAAGCTTATGGAACGATTGAAGCTTGAACCCCGTGACATAAACTATTTTGTGGCCCATCAGCCTAACGCTGCTTTTCCGACACGTGTTGCGAAAAGTTTGGGTTTTAAAGAAGAACAATTTCTACCCGGGCTTCAGGTTGCGAAATTCGGAAATACGTACTCTGGATGCTCGCCCATCGGTTTAGCCGCTGTCCTTGACATAGCAAAACCGAACGATAGAATATTAGTAGCGGGTTATGGTTCTGGGGCAGGGAGCGATGCTTACTCTTTTGTTACCACAAACCAGTTAATGGATAAGAGACCTAGACAGAAATTCACTGTAAGATATCAGGCTGAAAATAAATTCATAGATTATGTAGATTACGCCACTTACAGAAGAATTAAGCAAGGAATGCACGCAACTTGACAATCGATGAGCCCCACTCTTTGGAAGAAGAACAAGAAAAAAAGCAACCGTGGCAGTTTGTAAAATGGATATTCAGGGTGCTATACTCTCCAATGAAGACGTTTGAAGAGATAGTGGAGAAACCGAACATTAAAGGTCCAGTATTAATCCTATTGATAACGTTGCCCTTAATTTTAGGCGGACAATATGTAAGCGGGACCAAATTTTTCTTAGAGACCCCAACACCTGAAAACGATTTATGGACAGAATCTGTTGGGAACTCAACGTCGTTCTTATGGAACTCCAACGACAATGTGACTCTTGATAGCCGCGACTTCATTATAGGCAATTATAGTGTTTCTACTTCTTTGACTAATAGTTCACTAATCTGGATACGTTTAACAAACATAGGAAGTTTCAATTGCTCTAAAGAGGAATATAGCCGCTTATCGTTTAGAACAAAATGGATTAATGAAGCAGATGATGCTCCAACCGCAATCTTGCAGTTATTTTCGTTCAACAATGAAAGCAAAAAAATCGAGTTGGATATAGGAGACATCATAGCCAACAACACTAACGTCTGGGCAAATATTACTGTTAATCTTGCCACCGACAATTGGGTAGGAGCATCAGAGAAATCAGCAAATTGGACAAACATAACTGGGATCAGTTTTCTGTTAACATGGGCTAATACAGCAAACCTTGTTCTAAAAATCGATGACTTGTTTTTCGGAAAGTATACTGCCATTTCATCCTCCAACACCTTTGACTTGCAACTTACATATTCGTCTATACGAGGCGGCATCAATTTTTTGTTGGAATGGCTAATTCTCTCTGGAATAGTTTTGTTAGCTTTAAGGAGCTTCTCAGATTGGAATGGTTTATGGAAAAACTTGTTATCCACCTTTGGATATGTGTATTCAGCCTCTATCGTTTATTTGGGAGCTCTTGCGCTGCTATTTATTCTTCTACCGCCTATCTTCCTTCCCTATAACACTACCTACTTGGAATATCTTGACATCTACCAAGGCAGTTGGGGCACACCAATTACTTTTCTAAGCTTGTTTGCTTATGGATGGACTACCATTCTTTGTGCTATTGCTTTGAAAAAGATACATGAACTCTCTTGGAACAAAGCCTTTTTGATAGGTTTAGGAGCTGTTGTAATGAGCTTATTATTCAGTTCCTTTTTGCTCAACGTGTTCCTTTAAGCCAGTTGACGTTGAACAATCACGTGAGGAAAAGGCATACTTTGCATTGTTGTATGTCTAAAGTTGGATCCACGCGTTTGCACAGCTCGCACATAAGACCCTTTTTTCGTACAAGCTTGCATGTAGTGCAGATTTGTAGTGCAAGCGCTGTTCTGTTCAAGTTGCCGTTAGCTAGTAAGGCAGCAGTTTTCGTAATTAGTGTTTCAACTTTCTTTTCTTTTTCTATCAACAGAATTCTTCCTCTTACATGGTGAGCATATTTGCTTACAGCTGTTTGGGTTATGCCAAGTAGGTTGGCTGCTTCTCTTTGTTTCATTCCGTAGGTTTTAATGAGCTCTTTTGCAAGGAGGGCGCGTATTGCGGGGACGACTGATTTTACTGCGACTTCGCATGGAAGTTTCATTGTTTTGCTCCGTTTATAGTGTTGTGAGGAAAATGTATATAAATATGACGCATGTCATAATATATGACGTGTGTCATAGAAACAATGGAGGAAACTTCTTTTGAAAAAAACCTCTTCTCCTTTCTCCCCCCAAAGGAACACTCGTCACAATGACCAAGCTCCTGTGACATACGTCCCCCACAAAGGGCATATGGAGAGCCGAAAGCTTGTTGGAGATTCGTTATGGCTATCAAGGAAAATGGTTGATGACGGTTGTAGCTTGGAACAGACGTTACAGATGATGGAGGAACGATGTAAAAGCTGCAGTGTTATTTCACCATTGTCATGTGTAGAACATTGTGAAACTTGGAAAGTGAAGAAAGAGCTTCGGGAAACCAACAAGGTTCTATCAGAGAACAATCATGAGCTTAAGTTGCTGAATGCCATTAAAAACCAGAGAAGACTCGCAATACTTGGCATTCTTCGTGAACGATCCTTATCGCTTGATGATCTACAGAAAAAACTTAGAAACCATGGATTCCATCACAGTCAGAAGACAATTGATGACTATTTAAAACCTTTATTTAAAGCATGCCTAGTGAAAGAAAGAAACAAACGCCTTGGGCTTACATTGTATGGTGGAAAGATTCACGATGCCATGGTTAGACATTGTTTTTCAGGACAACTGCCAATCCACTCTGGCGGTTATGAGGAAGAAATACTCAGAAGTCTTATTGATTGCGCGAAGACTCGTGGCGAGTTATTCGATGTTGCTTCTACGAAGAGCTTATCCAGGACTTTGAAGCGTCTACAGGAGCGTGAGCTGATATTTAATAATTCTCCTTCAGATCGCGTTTTCTACTTCCGTACGAAGAGGGCGTTGTCTTTAGAGCGGCTTTCGTCAACGCAGAAGAGAATTTGCGACGCGATTCCGCAAGCCGGCATTTCTGCCCACCACTTATCTAAAGTTGTTTGTATTAATTTACGTAGAACATACAAGTATTTGCGAAGTTTGAGGGGGAAGAAATTGGTTTTCAGACGGTGTGTGCCGATTAGATATGAGTTAACGATGAAGGGAAGGGCAATAGCCGAGTTTTTGGAAGAAATCGCTTTTATCACTTAGATGTCTTACATGCGTAGATTTTCATCACAAAAGTTCCCTTCTGCCTGATTTAGAGCTTACGTTAAAGAATCTAGATTAAGCGTCAAACGGACTTTTCAAAAGATTCCATTATATCTTCAAGATTTACAGGACCCTTGCGTAAAACCTTTAGTCTTTCACAAGTCAAATCCAAAATAGTTGAAGAAACTCCGAGTTCAACCATCCCGCCGTCAAGAATCATATCCACCTTCCCATTCAATTGTTCATAAACCTCAGCAGCAGTAGATGGAGGCTGCGCCCCGGTTTTGTTAGCGCTGGTGCCTATGAGAAGCCCACCTGACAATCTTATAAGCTTGAGTGCAACTTTGTGATTCGGTATCCTAACACCAATGGTCGTTAAACTAAATGTGACAAGGTTGGAAGGACGTTTTCTGGGTAATATTAGAGTTAAAGGTCCAGGCCAGAATTTTTCACCAATTCTTCTGGCTTTTTCAGAGGGTTCCGCTACTCTATTAATGTCGTTTAAGCTATATGCAAGAATGGGCAGGGGCTTGTCTCGTGTGCCTTTTACGTGGATAAGCTTCTCAACGGCGCTAACGTTGAAAGGGTCACAGCCTAGACCGTAAACGGTGTCTGTTGGATAAACAATTAATCCACCTTTCTTGACGATTTTTGCGGCAGCTCTGACATTCTTGAGCGTTGCCTTTAATATGTGCGTTTTTTGAACCTCCTTTCTTATGTCAGCTTTAGTTTCTATAGATACAAATCAAGCAATAATTTAAGGAGGTCAGTAAGCTGGGCGCGTCACTGCCAAAGAGGCTCCACGCCGTCGCCTCACATCATCCCACAATTAAAAAACATTGCCCAACTATTAGCTGTTTCCATCAACAGAGATTTTAAATCCTTTAAAAAGCATTGTAGCTAATCTCAAAGCAATAGGGATTATACTGTGATGAATGTGCAGAGGCCGACGATAATAGTTCACGGTGGTGCCGGAGAATGGCGTCCAAAAAGACGAGAAGCAGGCATCATAGGGGTTAAAGAGGCAGCAAAGTCTGGGTTTGACTTTTTGAAACAAAACGGGAACGCTCTTGATGCCGTGGAGTCCGCAGTTATGTCAATGGAAGACAATGAAATCTTCAACGCAGGGTTAGGGTCATCGTTAGCCCTCGATAAACGTATCGAAATGGAGGCTTCCATAATGGATGGCAAAACACTATCGGCAGGAGCGGTAGGACTAGTAAGCGATGTCAAACATCCCGTACATTTAGCTCGTATTGTCATGGAAAACACCGATCACATTTTCATAGTGGGACAAAGCGCAGAGAAATTGGCTGAAATTTTCAGCTTGGAACGGAGAAACCCAAACACTAACCTTAGGGAAAAGTACTGGCGCGAATTAAAGAACAAAATGACACAAGACGAGCTTAGCTATTTGCCAAAGCTGTCTGAGTTATTGAAATCGCATCCCAACCTTTTTAACCTTGATACTGTCGGCGCAGTTGCAGTCGACGAAGAAGGCAACGTGGCAGCGGCAACATCTACAGGTGGGATTTCTCTAAAAGTTCCAGGACGCATAGGAGATTCACCTTTGATAGGCTGCGGCAACTACGCTGATAACGAAGCAGGCGCATGTTCAGCCACGGGAATAGGAGAAATTGCCATTCGACTCGTTCTGGCGAAAAGCACGTGCGACTTAGTACGCATAGGACAAACGCCGCAGAAAGCCACCGAAAGCTCAATTCAAGAGGTAAACCGTAGAATGCAGAACGTTTCCAACCAAATGGGTTTGATAGCTGTTGACTCTGAAGGCAGAATTGGCGCAGCACACAATTCGCATCACCTGGTTTGGGCTTATATGACGCCTCAAATTCGTAGTCCAAAAGCCTTCTTAAGGGCGGAAATTTTGAAGACCCCTGTCTAGGATGCTACTCCTTTCGCTCTTTTTTGCCATCTCTCACATAGAAACGCTTGAAAAGCTGATTTTTTGTGTATGAACGTTGAGGAAGCTGTCAGAAATTTCCAACGGCGAGGTAAAAACGATGGGGGAAGAGGAGGAATAGTAGCTGCTCAGCCTCAACCTGTTCTTTCTATTTTTTTCCCTGGTCCTTTATAACCATCAATTTGGTGTAATGAGGCTCAACTTTTATGTAGCCACCAGGAAGCGCTTTACTTTTCAAAAGCATTTATTCATCCTCAACAAATCTATTCATTAGGTTGACAGTAATGTCCATAGCGGGCAAAAAAACTCGACCATACTCTATTGGAATTGTCGGTAAACCTAATGTAGGCAAATCAACATTTTTTTCTGCCGCCACATTGGCACCTGCAGAGATAGCTAATTACCCGTTTACCACCATAAAGCCGAACCTGGGGATTGGATACATTCGCACACCCTGTGTTCATGAAGAATTCAACGTAAAAGATAACCCCGTCAATTCGCTATGTTTGGACGGTGTGCGACTCATCCCTGTGGAGTTGATTGACTGCGCTGGATTAGTGCCCGGAGCATGGCAAGGACGTGGACTAGGAAACCAGTTTTTAGACGAGATTCGAAAGGCTGATGCGCTAATCCACATTGTTGATGCAGCTGGGGCCACAGACATTGAGGGCAAAAGGTGCAAGCCAGGCACACATGACCCCTTAGAGGATGCGCGTTTCCTTGAAGTTGAGATTACAATGTGGATAGCTAATATTTTGAAACGTGATTGGGCAAAGATGGCAAGGACCATTGAATCTGGAGGGGCAGGAGTTGATTTGCTTAGTCAGCTTGAAGAGAGATTAAGCGGCTTATCTATTAAGCGTGGACACATTTTCGAGGCAATTAGGCAAAGTGGGTTAAATGCTGATAAACCAGCTTCGTGGAGTGAAGAAGAACTTCTCAAGTTTATAGATACCTTAAGAAGAATTGCAAAGCCTATGCTAGTTGCAGCAAATAAAATTGACCTACCCACAGCTGAAGAAAACGTAGAGCGATTGAAACAACAAGATTATTTTGTGATTTCATGCAGTGCAGAGGCTGAACTGGCATTACGTAGGGCTACAGAAAAGGAGTGGATAGATTACAAGCCGGGCGACTGCAACTATAACATTCTTAAACCAGCCGTCCTAACCGAAACACAGCAGAAAGCCCTTCAGACAATTAAGGAAAGAATCTTAACCCCATTCGGCACCACGGGAGTACAAGAAGCCATAAACGCAGCATACTTCAAACTTCTAAACTGCATAGTTGTCTACCCAGTAGAGGACATAGAGAAACTCAGTAACCATAAAGGAGAGGTTTTGCCTGATGCTTACATTGTTCCTTACGGAACAACCGCCCGGCAGCTTGCCTACCTTATCCATACGGAACTTGGCGACAATTTCATCTATGCCGTAGAAGTGCGCGAGAAAAAACGCATAGGTGAAGACCATGTATTGAAAGACAGGGACGTAATCACTATTGTAAGTGCCAAAAAAAGAGCCTAAAATGGTTCGCTTAATTGATGGGAAAGCTTATGTGGCGGTCTTGAGAGGGCGATAATCTAGTCTGATAGTTATTTGAGCTTCAGGATTTAGTCTTGTTCGGCTTTCTTTTTATTTGTAGAAGTTTTTTTACGTCGTTAGCATCACTTGTTGTTAATATTCTAAGCCATAACCAGCGTCCATCATGCAATTGTTCAGTGTCCTCTAGAAAATTGCGGATTTTAGAACTCAGTTCATCTCGCATTGAAAGAGCTTTTTCAGATTCTTTCTTGCCAAGAACTACCAGAACTGTGAATCCACCTTTCTCAGGGAAAAGTGAGCATAAAGTTTTGCCGCTTTTGCGGTAACGGATTGTCCATCCGTACTTTGCTCCATAAAACACCGTTTCAGGTACAAGACCATAATAGTCTTCAATAAACTGTCTTACATCTAACCAAGCTTTCTTTGCGGGTTCTCCAATGAAACTCATAATTTTTTGTTCGGTAGGATTGTTTGTCTTATCTGTCATCCGATGAAAATCTTGCCCCATATCGGTCAACAGTACTCCTCTCTCTCGTTTCAACATTTTAATGTCCTTTGCCTCAGTATTTATCCTTTATGAAGAATCATTTGATTGAATTTAGAATGATCTATAGCCCTTAAATGATTTGCAATATGGAGATTTTATGATTCTAATTGGTTCTTTTAGCTCAGCTACAGCTTTTTCAACCTACATGCCAAATAAACCGGGCAAAGGCAAAACAAGAAAAGTTTTTAGTGCTAGTTATATTAACCAAGTATTCGATTCAGCACATCTCGGCGATTGTTTCTTTGACTATTTTAGCTGGAGCATCTGTCTTGACGCCGTGGGTTTTAAAGTGTGTAAAGCTCACTTGATACCCTGCCTTTTCCAGCTCTGCAATTACCTTCTTTATTGACGGCACAGGCAAGCCAAGTTTATCACAAATCTTGTCCACCATATAATACGTAATAGGAGCATTTGCCTCTTCCTTCGTCAGAATTAAAAGCTTACGAATATTCTTTTTGCGCTTGAAATTCTTAGTTTTTGCTTCTCTCTCCATAGAAGCAATAAAATCTTCGCTGACGATTTTATCTATCCAAAGAGGCCCAGCAACACTCATCCTGTTGCCGCATTCTGGGCATGCTTCTTTCTTGCAATGGAACATTCCGGCTGATATTTCTCTGTGAAAGCAAGCAAAGCAATGGTCAACATATCCCATGTTCTTTAGACTGGCATCTGCCTTTTTAGCTCCATAATCCACCATGGCATAAAGCCTGATGTAATGCTCCGAACTGTGGCTGAACATCACTTTGACACCAACATCATATTTAGCTGCGGTTCTTGCCAAAGCTCCAGCTAACAAACGCACAGCCAACTCGTGGCAATACTCAGTTCGCAACGGTTTTCCACCGTACTTTCGCACGCATGCTTTAGGATGTACGCCACACAAAGGAGCCAAATCAGTAGCAGTCAATGCCAACAGCCCACCACTTCGTAGAGCCCTCAAAGCGGAATCTGCATAAGGCATGGGCGACCCAAAAGGGTCAATGTCAACATAGTCAAACCTTTTTTTAGGGGCTGCGAAACGACTTAGCAAAAAATTTGCGTCTTCGTTCTCCACAGTAAACTTGTCTACCAATCCATTCTTTTCTACGTTAAACTTCGTTAAACGATATGCTTCGCTATTAATGTCGTTAACCACCACTTTCCTCACACTTCCAACCTCTCTTGCAAAGCGTATCCCCCGAATTCCGCAACCAGCCAATGGTTCACAAATCGCTAACTCCCGCCCAACAAGTCGTTGAAAAGCCTGCAATGCCAAAACTGCCAGATCACGATTCAACTCCATTACGGGATTGTAGAACACGGGCGCCTTCGACGGCGCGTAATCGGAAGGTTTCTTCACAAAAGCCTTAAGTCTCGGCACAGCAACCTGAACCACACCTTCAGTAATAACTTCCATAGGAAAATGAAAGCTCAACCTCTTCACTCGACCGCAAGAAACGTTGGCCTCCAACACTTAAAAACAATTCACGAAACACATGATGGTGACAGAATGAAACGCCTAACATTCATAACTGGCTCTCCAAGAACGGGGAAAACAACCGTGTTGCTTAAAGCAGCAGAGCAGCTGAGCGTAAGAGGCTACAAACTAGGTGGCATGATTAGTGGAGAAATTCGTGAAAAGGGTGTCCGAGTAGGCTTCGAAGTCCGCGACTATGCATCGGATAAGAGAGGATGGCTTGCACATGTTAGTCAACCTGTAGGTCCTCGAATAGGCAAATATCGAGTTAACCTTGACGACCTCAACTTAATAGGCGTGACAGCCATTCTGAACGCCTTAAATAACGCAGATATAGTGCTGATTGACGAAATCGGTCCCATGGAGTTATTCTCTGAAACCTTTAGAGACGCTGTGCAAAAGGCGGTTAATAGCTCTAAACCAGTACTTGGCACGATTCACTACCGCGCTCAACACAACCTTATCAAACAGATCAAATCTAGGAAGGATGCAGACGTAATTGAAGTTACTCAAGAAACTAGAGCTAAACTTCTCATTTCGATTGTAAACAAGATTATTAAGTTTATGCAACAAGGATTGTATGAGGGCTGACTGCATGCGAATATTAGGCGTAGATGAGGCGGGCCGCGGCTGTGTTATCGGTTCTTTAGTTATTGCAGGGGTGCTAATAGATGAAACGCGTCAGCTTGAACTTTTTAAACTTGGAGTGAAGGACAGCAAACTTCTGTCACGTCGCCGACGAGAACTATTAGCCAAAGAAATTAAACAAATCGCAATCGACACACACATGGTCAAACTCTTCCCTGCGGAAATAGACAAGGCAGTCAACAGTCGAAGAAAGCTACATAAGCTTAACCGTTTGGAAGCACGAACTATGGCAGACGTAATCGAAGCACTCAGACCCGACGTTGCAATCGTCGATGCTTCTGACGTCTTAGCAAACCGCTTCAAACATCACATTAAGGAATGTCTTTCCTTTCCAGTGCAAGTGATATCAGAACATAAAGCGGACAGAAACTATCCAGTTGTTTCTGCTGCCTCTATAATTGCTAAAGTTGAAAGAGACTGTGACATAGACAAATTGAAATCTCAACATGGCGACTTTGGAAGCGGCTATATGGCGGATTCAAAAACCGCAGTTTTCCTTGAAACCCTCGCAAGAAGAAGCAGTGTGTACCCAGATTTTGTGCGCCGATCTTGGAAACCCGCAAAAGCAGCTAAGGCAAACGCGAAAATGAAGCAAATCAAGCTATGCGGAGACGTAGCTAAAGCTTAGCCATCAAGTCTTCAGGAGATGCAATCTTCTCCAAATCTTCACGATGGATAAGAGGAACATTGTCAATGGAAATATTCTTGCTGTCGGTAACAAATATGGGCTGAGCTCCTACAACCTTGCTAATGCTCACGATCTCCTCAGTTCTGACTTCGAAATTCTGATCTTCTTCGTATGCAGCAGTTACTAAAAGGTAAATCCTGCTTTTCGGAGGCTTTGCAACAAAATCGAAAGGAGCCCGTTTTAATTGGAAAACTGAAAAGTTGAACTGAAGCAGTTTCCTAATGACAAATTGGAGAAAGCGGCTTTCACTAATTATGCGTTTTGCGGCGGAAAGAAACCCCTCAGGGTTTTCTGAATATCGAAAAATGTCGATAGGCTTTATGACAGGCATGCCCAAGACCCACTCAAGCTTGTAAGCCGTTAAAACGGAAGCCTTTGCCATTCCCAGTTCATAACCATAAAGTGTTCTCCGGGAAACCCCCATGATCTCCGCCATCTTACCTATCGATAGGGCCTTCTTTAATCTCTTCTTTCTAATCGCTTTTCCATCTAATCTTACGTAATATCCTCCTGGACCCGATTCGATCAGCGGCCCCATTTCTTTGAGAAGGGCATCTTCAAGGGTCTTAAGAGTAACTGCACCTACGTTATATCTTGAATAAATTGTATCATTTTCTAGCGGTTTCTTCCGTGTTTTTTCGCAAATGAATAGTGATGCTCCGGAAAAGAGCCTTGCCATAGTTGTGAGCCCATCAGCGTCTTTTTTATAGGCATTCCCAATGTTGGGATGAACCTTAACGAAGGCAAGTTGTTTTCCTTTTCGCGCCACAAAGTCAAAACAGCTCGGTCGTGTGCAACATCTTTGTGATCGGTGGAAGCCTGCTTCTTCAAAAAGGGATTCAGCGCTGTCCAGAGTTTTCTTTCTGTCCATCTCCTCCCCCTCAGTTGTAAACCAATGTGTAAAAGTTGCATATAAACATGTTTGTAAATTCAAATGTTAGAATAAGATACGGATGCAATTAGAAGTTTAAATTTTTGATACAATCATTGCGTGTGCTTTGTCGTATGGTTCAAGTTGTACAACTTCCTTTACAGCGAACCCGCGGCTCTTCAATATATTTACTTCTTGCCTATACACAACTACTGGTTTTTTAGTTATGTCGATGCTTTGAGACTTAACCGCCAGCAGAGCCCACCCATCCTCCTTCAAGAAAAGCTTTGCGTTATCCGCTAAAACTTTTGCTTGTTCGGGCTGCGCTACGTCACAGTAGATGTCATCAACTTTCTCAACAAACATCGCATATTTTCTAGGCATTCTTGCGTCTTCCAATATCGGCGTCATGTTAAAGCGAAAAGCGCATACGTTGTTTACTAGTTCGCGCATGACGCGAGCGGCAAATTCCACACAGTAGACGTGTCCGCTTTCTCCCACCAAGTCGGAAACGTGGCTGGCTGTCGTTCCAGAGGCTGCCCCGAGATACAAAACCCTATGGCCTGGTCGTATAGGTACCGTAGTTAACCCTTTCAAAATGGCTGCTGCAAGCTTGCTACGGAAAGGATCCCAGACCCTATACTCGATACCCTTGAGGGAAATTAAACGTTCGCCATAAACGTTCTTTCTTGGAACCAAATTCTCAGTAGCCAATCTTCGTGAACCGTCTTCTAATCTGACCCGGTAAATTCCAGCAAATTTCGGATGAGGCTTAACGTCCACGACCACGTTTCTTTCTCCTTTTATGACGCGGCTGAAACCTTTTCTCTTGCTTATATTCTCTCTGTGATGGAGCTTTCGGGTATTTCTCTTTGATCTCGGCAACTCGCTTTTCTAAGTCTGCTTTCAAAGAATCGCCTATGTATCTACCGCTGAAAGCATCGGTTCTAGCTGCTATAGCTAGTTTTCCCGACAATGCTCTCGACATCTTCCCTCTTTGCCATTTTTCAGCGTCATGAATTAAGGCGTCTTGGAATATTACCCCGTGTTTTGGCGGTCTCGTTCCTGTCTTCAAGGCTCTAAAAAGAGCTTTTTCAGCACCTAAAACTTGGATGGTACTTGAAGGCATTTTCGCAAGGTTAGTCAACCCTCCTGCTAATGCTATCAAACGAGCTGCCAGTAGAGAGCCTACTAAAGCCTGGATGTTGGGCGCAACCTCTCCTACAGTTGAATCTGCATACTTTTGCAGGGCCTGTCTTAAATTGTAGAGTTCTAGTGTTTGCTTGCAAAGAGCTTGGATTTGTTCGATATCTGTCTCTGTTAGTTCCGCACCCATCGAGTTTTCCGCAGTTCCTACAATTTGCGCAACTTTGTTTGCAGGCAAACCTTCCTTTTCCAAGCTTTCTGTAGTAAAATCTAATCTCTTACCCAGGTTCAAAACGAGCCTTGCATAGGTTTCATGTTTTTCTATCATGCGATCGAGCTCTGGAAAATGCAATCCGTACCATTCACGTATCCGACCCATGAACAAATTAGCAGTTTTATCTAAATCGTCAATACTCAGTATGGCCTGAGCAACCATCAAGTCTCTTTTCTCCCCCGCCTTCCTCACTCTTAATCGGGTAAGCTCAACCGAAACTTCACGAATCAACTCTCGCAATTCTTGCGACTGCTTAACAAACCCAACTTCCAAGGCAAACTTTTCCATGTCTTTACGTAGAATTTCGCCTTGCTGAGAGGGCTGGGCAATGCTTGTTTCTACTTTCATTTTTTTCTTCACAGTTTCCGCAATTGTAGCATTCTCAAAAATAAAAATAGTGTACCTCCTTTTCTTCAATCTTTTAGCCAATGAAATTATTTCATCCACCGTTTTTCCAGAGTCGACTGAGTCCAGTTTTTCAGCTATAAGCTTGGGATCCTTCTTAAACAAAAGTTTATCAATTATTTGGTCTTCTTCGCCGAAGCCAAAAACGCCTATTAGGGAGACTATTATAGTTGCCTTCACGTTTTTTCTCCTCAACATGATTTATTCAATCTAACCTTTTCCTAACCTTTATCTCTGCTAATGAATAACCTTTACTGAAATGGAGCATTCCATATGGTTAATCCTTTGACAGTAGAAATCGCTGGTTTGAAACTCGCTAATCCAACAATGCTTGCGGCTGGAATATTAGGCATGTCTGGTTTAACATTGAAACGCGTAGCCGAGGCGGGAGCCGGTGCAGTGGTCACAAAGTCTTTAGGCTTGAAATCTCGTAGCGGTTACACAAATCCCACAGTGGTTCAAGTTGAAGGTGGACTGATTAATGCTATGGGTCTTCCTAACCCCGGTATTGAACATTTCGCTCAAGAACTGCAACAGACAAAAAAAATCAGAGTTCCGATAATTGTGAGCATATACGCCTTTTCGCTACAAGAGTTTGCAGTAATAGCGAAAAAAGCTTTGAAAATGGCTGTGGACGCGTTGGAGCTAAATATTTCATGTCCCCATGCTGAGGGGACTGGAGCTGAAATTGGGCAAGACCCGAAACTGGTTGAAGAGGTTGTGAAAGAGGTTAAGAGAGGCGTAGACAAACCAGTATTTGTCAAGTTGACGCCAAACGTTGCTAACATTGCAAAAATAGCCAAAGCAGCGGAGAAAGGGGGAGCTGACGCCATAACTGCCATAAACACTGTAAAAGCTATGGTCATAGATGTGGAAACAGCTAAACCAATCCTCGGAAACAAGTTCGGGGGCTTGTCAGGTCCTGCAATAAAGCCCATAGCAGTGAGATGTGTATACGAAATTTATGATGCAGTAAAAATCCCAATTATCGGGTGCGGCGGGATATCCACATGGCAAGATGCCGTAGAATTCATGGAGGCAGGCGCCTCTGCAGTTCAAACAGGGACCGCAATAGCCACGAAAGGATTAAACGTGTTCAAGCAGGTTACTAATGGAATCGAAGCGTTTTTGGAAAAGAAGGGATTTGGTAGCGTGAAAGAAATTGTCGGTCTATCGCATCAAAACTAATGCTCTAAGAACAGTGAAAATAGAGAAAGTCGTTCAAGAAAGCTCACTGGTCAGAACATTCTTATTCAACGACAAACTCTGCGCCAAAGGCAAGCCAGGGCAGTTCATTATGATTTGGCTTCCAGGCTTTGACGAACTTCCTATGAGCATCTCCTCAACCCACCCAAATGGCTTAGCATCAATAACAGTAGCCAATGTTGGAGAAGCTACAGAGCTTTTGCACGAAAAAGAAAAAGGCGATATTATCGGCGTTCGAGGACCTTTCGGCAATAGCTTCAAACCAGTTAGGGGTAATGTGCTTCTCGTGGGTGGTGGGACTGGAATTGCCCCTTTAGCTTTTCTGGCAGAGAAATTGTCTGAGTTGAAGGTTGAAATGTCTTTTCTGTTGGGGGCAAAAACTAAGGAGGAACTGCTTTTCCTGTCCAAGATAAAGAGTACGCTTTCGAAAACTGGAAAAGGAATATTTGCCTCCACCGAAGATGGAAGTTACGGGCACAAAGGAGTTGTAACCGAACTTGCAGAAGAAACCTTGGCGAAGGACGAGTTTGACACAATTTATGCTTGTGGCAAGGAACCTATGCTTTTTAAAATTTTCATTTTAGCTGAAAAACATGAAACGTTACTACAGGCAAGTTTGGAGAGACTTATGCGTTGTGCTATAGGCTTGTGTGGCAGCTGCACCATTGGCAAATATCGCGTATGTGTTGACGGGCCCGTCTTTACATGTAAGCAGCTTCAGGAAGTTAAAGACGAGTTTGGACGTTTCAAAAGAGACTTCAATGGCAGAAAAATACCTGTTTAGAACTCAAAGCAAAAGCTGATTGATAAACATCTTTTCTGAAAGAGTGGTTCAAAAAAGTTATATGCTGGAATAGCGTTTTCTGTGGTTGGCGGGATGTGTTGATGAAAGGTGACCGTCAAATTCGAAGCTGATTCTAAACGTTGGCTTACCCTAGGCTACCCCCCGCTTGAACTAGAACAAAAAGTTCGAGAATTTTGGGAAAAAAACCACACGGTTGAGAAACTAGAACAACTCAGATTGAAAAATAACAAAGGCATCTTAGGCTACGTTGAAGGCCCTCCAACACTGAACGGATACCCCCACGTAGGCCACATTCGTGGACGAGTCATTAAGGACCTGCGTTACCGATGGAAGTTAATGCAAGGCTTTTACATTCCCTTCTGGACGGGCTGGGACTGCCAAGGGTTACCAGTTGAACTAGAAGTAGAACGCCAATTAGGCGTAAAAAACAAGAAAGATTTGCTGGAGCGAGTAGGAGAAGAACGATTCGTAGCTGAATGCAAGAAGGCTATAATAAAGTATTACGATGCTTGGCACAGCGTTGATATTAAAGCAGGCGTGTTCATAAATGACAAAAAAGCCTACTGGACATACCTAGACGAATATATAGAGCGCGAATGGAAATACCTCAAACGCGCTTGGGACCAAGGGTTACTGGGCGAAGGCCACTACGTGGTAGCCTACTGCCCCCACTGCCAAACCTCGCTAAGCAACGCCGAAGTAGGCATGGGCTACGAAGAAGTTGAAGACCCCTCGCTTTACTTCAAATTCAAAATCGCAAAAACGAAAAACGAATATTTCCTCGTCTGGACCACGATGCCCTTCACACTAGTCACTGACTTGATGTTAGCGGTGCATCCAGATGCGGAGTACGCTAAAGTCAAGGTGAAAGACGAAACTTGGATAATGGTAAGACAACGGGTAGAACCGACGATGCAAGAGCTCGAAATCCAAGATTACACGGTTATCGGCACTCTTTTTGGTAAAGAGCTGGAAGGGCTGAAATATGAGTATCCATTCCTAGGCAATGTTCCAAAGCAGCAAGAACTTGATAGACATCCTCTTGTGCACACGGTTGTTTGCGAAGACTTTGTCGATGTGACAGCCGCTACAGGTGTTGTTCATCTGGCTCCTGGAAACGGTGAGGAGGACTTTGACGCTGCCCAGAAACGCGGAGTTCCCGTTTACGCTCCTTTTGACGAAGAAGTTAACTTTACTAAAGAAGCAGGTATGTTTGCGGGCTTGTTTGCAAGAGACGCTGATGACGTGGTTGTCGAGGAGCTACAGAAAAGAAACTTGCTAGTATCAGTGAAACGAATACGCCACGAATATCCAACTTGCTGGCGTTCTCATCACAAACTAGTATGGTTTGCCAGAAGGGAATACTATCTTTGGACAAACAAAATAAATGACAGAATAGTCAAGGCTGCAGAGAAAGTCGAATACTACTACGATCCCCCGAGAAACCGTTTCTTGGCGTTTCTCCGTGAAGCCAAACCTTGGTGCTTCTCAAGAGAAAGGGTCTGGGGAACACCACTTCCAGTCTGGAAATGCACGGAATGCGGACACAAAGTTCTGGTGTCAAGCAAGAAGGAGCTGTTTGAGAAAGCTTCTGAGTCTCCTAAAGGACACTTTGAACTCCACAAACCATGGATAGATCGCATCGTATTCAAATGTGAAAAGTGCGGCGGAAAGATGCATCGCGAACCTTTCGTGTTGGATGCTTGGCACAATAGCGGCGCTGCACCTTACGCAAGATTTACTGATGAAGAATTTAAACGATATGTGCCTGTTGACTTCCTTGTGGAAGCTATAGACCAAACTCGTGGATGGGCAAACACGTTACTGCTCGAGCACGTCATAATGACTGAAAAGGCAGAATCACCCTACAAAGCATATCTATTTTATGGCCATGTCCTAGACGAGAAAGGGCACAAAATGAGTAAAAGCCTCGGCAACGTCATCGATGCCAACGAATTGCTTGACAAATATTCCGCTGACCTCTTCCGGTTTTACATACTTCGAAAATGCTCTCCAATCGACTCGATGAATTTCGACGTTAAAGAACTCCGCAAGCGACCTTACCAAGTTCTCAGTACTCTCTATCACCTCTATCGCTTCTTCATGCAAAATGCTGAATACGATCATTTCGACCCGCAAAGGCATACATTGGAATGGGCTAAGGCAAATAACACCTTAAAGCTGCCAGACCGCTGGTTGTTATCAAAACTGCAAAGCACTGTGAAAAGCGTTACTGAAAAGTTTGAAAGATGCGAATTCAACTTTGCCCTCTCAGACTTGGAAGAGTTTGTTGTCAATTTTCTAAGCCGCCAATACATTCCCATGGTAAGACATGAACTTTGGAGTGACGATCAAGAAACTCGAAACCGCAGACTCACAGTATACGCTACCCTGTGGGAAACGCTGAGAATCTTGAATTTGCTCTTCAACCCAATCACACCATTTCTATGCGAAACAATGTACCAACAAGTTCACAAAACGCTAGACAAAACTCTGCTGGAATCAGTGAACTTTGAAAAGTGGCCAACTCCCGACAAAAAATTAGCAGACCTAGAGCTGGAACAGGATTTCGACACGCTTCTCAAATATGTTTCCTTAACGTACTCTGCACGACAAACATTTGAATTAAAGAGGCGATGGCCACTGAAGAAAGCGGTGTTAGCTGGACCGAAAAGTGCCCAAAAAGCTGTAAAAAAGCTTGAAAACTTGTTTCTTGAACTTGCAAACGTAAAAACTGTCGAGTATGTCGACACACTGGAAGAAATGAACTACGAATTGCGCGACAAGGGGAACGTAGCCTCAGAAAACAACCTACATGCTTTGATAGATACTCAACGAGACCAGGCGCTTCTTGGAGAAGGTTTGATGCGTGACCTTGCTCGGCGCGTTCAAGCATTGCGTAAAGAACTGGGCTTTACACCTACAAAAGTCCTAGAAGCGGTTTATTTGGCTGAATTGGATGGCGAAAACGAAAAACTGTTGAAGCCTCATCTGAAAACCATGGCGGAGTTGGTTCGCACAAAAAAGGTGCACTTACAGAAAGTTCAAGGTGAGCTTGAAGCAGAATGGCATGAATACAAGTTAGACAAGAAGAAAGTGTTTATAGCCATACCCTGAGAAACACCTTTCCTCGAATCCTACAATAATCTTTAAGAGAACAAAACCTCATATATTTTCAACGGGAGGATTTTATGCTATTCATAACACTTCTATCTCCAAAAGGAAAAGGTGCCGACGCCGTAAAACATCTCAAAACACTCAAAACGCCAAAGGGCATAACCATACGTGAAGTCTTTTTCACTTTCGGACGATATGACGGCATCATCATATTTGAAGCGGTTAATGAAGGTGCGGCAATGAAATTTATCATGCAAACAGGCTTCAACACCAACTACACCATGGAAACACTAGTCGCTGTCCCAACTAACAAAATCTAGACTTCGCTCATTTTTCCACTAGAAAATAAACAAGCAGAGAGCAAATATTACAATCAATAAGACAGCAACCAATTTCCTTGAAAGAGACAGCTTTGAAACATCATCCAAAGGTCCCGGATGCCTGTACATAGAAAGGAAGAGAACAAAAAACAGCATTAGCAAGTTTCGTGTGACTAGAAGCACCAAAATTGAAGCAAAAGTGAAAATCATGCGGACAGAATCGTTGTTAGCTATGCTTCTTAAGGTGTGACCTCCATCAAGCATTCCAGTGGGCAGCAAATTAAGCAAAGTGACGAACATTCCTATCCAACCTGCAAAAGCGACAGGATGCAATAGAATATAATAATAGTTCATGCCAGGAATTGGCTCGATTTTCACTAAAGCTTCCATGAGAAACATGAATAGAGGCGATATGGGAAGCCCCCCACCCGGCAAAGGATCGACTCTAGCTCCTATAGGTGACATGGCAATGCCGATGGCGGCCACAAAAATTGTCACGATGAATCCGGCAATTGGTCCACTAGCACCTATGTCAAACAATGAATCTCTATTCGGCGCTGTCTCTTTCTGCACAATAACCGCGCCAAAGGTCCCAATTCCTAGGAAAACCCCAGGCAGTGGAGGTGGCCCTGGAATAAAATATGGCATTGTTGCCTCCATTTTATGATAGTTAGCAGCGAATTTGTGGCCCATCTCGTGAGCACCTAATATTCCCAACAGTGCTAACGCAAAACTAGCGGCACCTATCAAGGGATTCAATCCATGTTCGACAAGGTCGAGAGAAAGAATGTATCCGGTAATGGAGACGGTGACAATAGTTAGTAGAAAGAGTATTACATTTATTATTGGTCGGCTCGGCTTCATCTTCGGTTTCGGCGAGACTTTCAACACGTTTCTTCCATTTTTCTCTCTTAGTACAGGTGTATATCCTACGTTGGCCAAGGTTCTAACAAGCCTAATGAAAGCTTGTTTTGAGTTTGGTTGTAAATTCACGTAAAATGTTGGGATACCATGATCGATCAGAGCCTCTTCTACATCAAATTCTGCAGTAACCAAAGGTTGAATTTGGTCAAACTGAGAAGTATCAATGGATTCTGTTGCTGGTTCAGGAGGGAGAGTAGGTGGTTCGCTCATAGATGTCGACTACTCAATGCAGTTTTGGAGTATTAGAAGGTTATGGGATTTAAGTATTGGTTTTCTATTAGCGATATTCGAGTTCAGAATTTGACCTGCTGAATGTCTAACGGCGCTCTTTCAATATTATTTTGCGTGTCTCCCATATTTCCACAGACTAATATTCTCTAAAATTCGACAACTCCGGCTTTCTTGACCCTTTCACATCATAGAATCACTAGATATTTCTTAAAAACTTCTTCAAGAGATATCTCTCAATTCTCTCTAGTTTTTCGTCAACAGACTCATGGACAAACCGAGCGCTGATAACCATCTTTCCTCACTCGCAAAGACTCGGAGCCGTTCAGATTAATCGTTTATGAATTGTTGAAAGTCTGAATCTGATTTTCACCGTGCTATCTCTTTTGCGTGAAAGCTAAATTATTAAGGTTGAACTGTGTTTCCAGTTGTTGGAAGGCTTATGAATTTAAAGATGTTGACTGTGGGTTCGTTGTTCACAAATTGTTACGTGGTTTGGTGTGACAAGACTAGAGAGGCGATAGTGATAGACCCCGGGTTTGATCGTCAAAGCGAGGCTGGAAAGGTTTTGCATATTTTGAAAGAGAACGGGTTAAAGGTTAAGTTTATTGTTGATACGCATGGGCATCCTGATCATACATGTGGTAACGGTGTCGTCAAAAGTGCAACCGATGCATCCATCTTAATTCATAAGTTAGATGCGGGTATGTTGGGCAGGACAGGGAAAGATTTGGAGTCATTGTTTGGCTTTCACGTTTTATCACCTGTTGCTGATAGTTTCTTAGAGGGTGGTGATGTGGTTAGGTTTGGGAGGGTTGCTTTGCGGGTTTTGCGTACACCAGGGCATAGTCCAGGAAGCATTTCGCTTATCGGAGAGGATTGTGTTTTTACTGGTGATACGTTGTTTGCGGGTTCTATTGGTCGTGTGGATTTGCCTGGAGGTTCAGGCAAGGACATTATGCGGTCATTACTGGAGAAGTTGGCTGTATTGCCGGAGAGACTCGTTGTCTATCCTGGTCATGGACCAACATCTACTATTGAGAGAGAGAAGCGTAGTAACCCTTTTTTGCAGAGGAATTTTGATGTGTCACTTCTAGGGTAAGTAGTCCACGGCGTTTAAACTGGGCTCTCTACTATATGTTGTAAATATGAATGCTGGGATGCGCAAGTGACTCCTACAGCTCTCTCTAGCTCTTGCTTGGTTTCTAATAGGAGTCTAACAGACAAAGCATGTTTGGCTTTATGAAGGCCTATGATATTTTCTCCATGCTGCTCTGCCAAAAAATCTACATTATGTGAAATCTTCGATTCAATAGAAAACGGTTCCTGCGCGCGATATGGGTTCCAACTGTTCAGAGTGCACGTTTTTCCTTCAGCCTAAAATTTCTCTTATTGGAGTTAAATTCTTATGTCTATGCAACCGTTAGGTAGCTTTGAAGTGCCAAACAATGAGTAAGATTTCCGCATTTGCAGGTTTCTACAAGTTACCGGTAAAAGAGAGGCTTCGAATCGTTAAAGAATTCGCCAACCTAACAGATGAGGAAACAAGTTTGCTCACGAACACAGGTTCTCTATCCATTGAACTTGCTGATCGCATGATAGAAAACGTCGTCGGTGCTTTCCCAGTTCCTCTAGGCATAGCTGTCAACTTCCTCATCAACAAGCGAGACTATCTAATCCCTATGGCTATCGAAGAACCTTCAGTCGTGGCAGCGGCAAGCTACGCCGCAAAGATGGCGCGCGAAGGCGGAGGCTTCCATACAACTAGCACATCACCCGTTATGATAGGTCAAATTCAAGCAGTGAATATAGAAGATCCATATCGTGCTCGAATGGCAGTCTATGGCTACAAAGAAGACATTCTCAAGAAAGCTAACGAACAAGATCCAGTTCTCGTTTCTCTAGGCGGCGGTGCTAAGGATTTAGATGCAAAAATCATCCACACTCCATCAGGTCCAATGCTCATAACCGAACTTCATGTTGACTGTCGAGACGCCATGGGCGCCAACGCAGTTAACACCATGGCAGAGGCCGTAGCTCCTATGATAGAAAGGATAACGGGCGGACGTGTCTACCTCCGCATCATCAGTAACCTTGCCACAAAGCGTTTAGCTAGAGCATACGTGACTATTCCTAAAGAAGCGGTGGGTGGAGAAGAAGTTGTGCAAGGCATAGTACAAGCATACCACTTCGCAGCCTCAGACCCTTACCGCGCAGCAACACATAACAAAGGCATTCTCAACGGCGCAATTGCTGTGGTCATCGCGACATGCAACGACCACCGCGCCATAGAAGCAGGCGCCCACGCTTACGCTGCCCGTACAGGCCACTACACAACCTTATCTTCATGGGAAAAAAACCAAAAAGGAGACTTGGCGGGTTCACTTGAAATGCCTATGGCAGTCGGCACCATAGGAGGCGCCATACGTACCCACCCCATCGCCAGAATCGCACTCAAAATCCTAGGCGTAAAATCAGCTAACGAACTCGCCGAAGTTATAACCACAGTAGGCTTGGCTCAAAATCTGGGCGCTCTCCGCGCTCTAGCACATGAAGGCATTCAACGTGGTCACATGCGGCTGCACGCCCGAAACATAGCAATCGCAGCCGGCGCCACCGACGAACTCATTGACGTTGTTACCGGCCAAATGGTGAAGGAACGCAAAATACGCATGGACAGAGCTAAAGAAATCCTTGAGCAATACCGGAAGATTAAACCATGATAATTCTGCCTGGTCCAGCAAACCAAGATCTAGCGAAACGTCTTGCAGCAGAGTTAAAAACTAGGTTAGTTCCTGTCTTTTTCAAGAAATTTCCAGACGGCGAAAGCTACATACGCATTGAAGGCGACGTACAAGACAGACACGTTATAGTCGTTCAAACTACAAGTCCACCTCAAGATGAAAGAATGATGCAGCTATTCTTGTTGGCGTCTGCCGCAAAAAACCAAGGTGCTCAAGGGGTTACAGCGGTAGTTCCTTACTTCGCGTACAGCCGCCAAGATAAAATCTTCCTTCCCGGTGAAGCTTTCAGCGTCAAGACTGTTGTTGATATGCTCAAAACGTGCGGAGTCACTCAGATAATCACTATAAACGCTCACAACCCCATGGCTTTGGAAGGTCTCAACCTTTCCATAAAAGATCTATCAGCCATCCCCTTGTTGGCGAAGTATTTCAGAGACCAGAGCTTCGAAGGTGCAGTTTCGCTGTCGATGGGCAAGAAAGGCGTGGCAACAGCAAAGGAAGCCGCAAATATACTCAAAGGCACATACGACTACATTCCAACCCGAAGAGACCGACACACTGGAAAAGTCAGCATCGAAGAGAAGACGCTTAATATTGAAAACAAAGTCGCAATTTTCTTCGACGACATCATAAGCAGTGGCGGAACAATGATAAAAGCAGTTGCTCACGCCAAAAGCCAAGGAGCAGCAAAGGTGTACGCCGCCTGTGTTCACCCTCTCTTGATGGCTGATGCTAGGGAGAGAATAATAAAGAGTGGAGCAGACGAAGTTGTAGGCACCGACAGTGTTCCAAGCCCTGTAAGCGTCGTCTCTGTGGTACCCATAATCGCCAAGGCTCTCATCAACCAAGGAGCCTAAACCTTAGTGCCTTCACTCTTCTTTCTTCTCTCAGGTGAACATGAAACGCTTCCGTTCGCGGAACTGAAAGCAATTCTGGAGACCGAAGGCATCGTTTATGAAGAGGTGCAAACGCTACCACAGATTCTGCGGTTGGATGCAGTTATTGATGCAGTCAAAGCGGTTGAAGGGCGAGCCGCATTGACCCGAGTTTGCTGTCAGGAACTGTTCTGTTGTAAAGCTTCTTTCGCCAATATTGTGAAGGCCATGCAGTCTGTCACGTTGGAAAACCTTCTCAACTCGGGTGAGAGTTTTGTTGTGCGTGTTCGGCGGGTAGGTGAAGCAGCGCGAAATTTGGTTGGTATGGATTTGGAACGGAAGCTTGGCGAACTGATTTTGAACAAGGCTAAAGGAGTAAAAGTCAACCTTAAACAGCCACAGAGAACTTTCTTTGGAACGATAACTGATGACAGCTTTCTTTTTGGATTGAAATTTGCAGAAATATCGCCCACTCCTTTCATGCAGAGGCGACCGCGAAAACGTCCCTTTTTTCACCCGTCAGCAATGCCTGCGAAGTTGGCGAGATGTATGGTTAATTTGGCCAAGCCTAATAGCGGTGATTTGGTTCTTGACCCTTTCTGCGGTACTGGCAGCTTTCTCATAGAGGCTGGTTTGCTGGGCTGTCGGGTGTTGGGTTTTGATGCTAAGAAGCGCATGGTTCGAGGGAGCTTGCGGAATCTGAGGTTTTTCAACATAGACTGTGAGGGTTTGGTGGTTGCAGATGCAAAGCGTTTGCCTTTAATGAAGGTGGATTGCATTGTTACAGACCCGCCATATGGTCGCTCTGCATCCACAATGGGATATACAACAGGGCGAATTATTCAGGATTTTCTAGCAATGTCCAGTGATAAGATAGCGAAACGAAAACGCATATGCATAGCCGCTCCTAAAACGGTTCACATAAGCGAGATAGCTGAAACGTTAGGTCTTAGACATGTTCAGTCCCACTTTGTTTATGTACATCGAAGTCTCACAAGAGAAATAGTTGTGTTGGAGAATGCGTAGATGAGCTTACAAGTCATTTTTCTTGGAACGGCAGGTAGCGTTCCTACACCTACTAGATCGTTACCAGCCATCGCAATACAGAGAAAAGGCGAGCTAATTCTCTTCGACTGCGGCGAGGGCGTTCAACGTCAAATGGTGAAGGCAGGTTTAGGCTTTAACAAGAAAATGAAGGTATTTATAACTCACATGCATGGCGACCATATGTTTGGCTTACCCGGGCTAATCCAGACAATGTCGCTGCTAGACCGCATAAGGAAGCTTGAAATCTACGGGCCAACAGGCTTGGAAGATTTTGTTGAAGCCATCGAAAAAACTGTGCAGTTCACTCTTACGTTTCCTCTTCAAATAGCCAAAATTAAACGTGAAGGGCTTGTCTGCGAAGAGAAAGAATACGAAATATATGCTGCATGGGCAGACCACATGTCTCCTGCATTCGCTTACAGCCTTGTTGAAAAGCCGCGTCCAGGCAAATTCTATCCTGAAAAAGCCAAAGCGTTAGGAGTTCCCGAAGGCGTGTTGTGGTCGAAACTTCAGCATGGGTCAGCCATAAAGCTGTCAAACGAGAGACTTGTTGAGCCCGAAGAAGTGGTTGGTCCACCGAGACCAGGAAGGAAAATCGCATACACTGGGGACAGCAGATCTACAAAGTCTCTAATGAAGTTGGCTAAAAACGCTGATCTACTGATCCACGACAGCACTTTCGATGATGAACTTGCAGAAAGAGCCACGGAGGACGGACATTCTACACCGAGCCAAGCCGCGAAAACTGCAAAAAAAGCTAAGGTGAAGCGGTTGATTCTGACGCATATCAGTGCACGTTATAAGACGCCCGATTTGCTGTTGAATCAAGCTAGGAAAGCCTTTGTGAATGTTGATGTGGCTGAAGATTTTATGAAAATTGACCTGCCGCTGCTTGATGTTAAGTGAGCAGTTTTTGCAGTGTTGCTATGCTTTCCTTTATGTTGCAGTAGGATTCCACCATTACAATTCCCTTGAAACCTGCTTTTTTAATGCCTTCTGCGAATTGTTGCCAATTTACAGTGCCATAGCCGACTCCTAGGTGTATGTCTTTGGTTCCTTCGTTGTCATGTGCGTGGACGTGAACAATCTTCTTGCCAAAAGCTTCTATTAAAGCGTGAGTTTGACAGTTGATGTTAGAGTGCCCCACGTCTAAGACTAAATCTAAGTCTTCGCCGAGATCATTGAAAAAATGGGAAAACTGCTCAACATTTGCCACCAAGAAACCATATTGTGCTGGAACATTTTCAACTACAATCTTTATCCCATGCATTCTGGACAGCTTCAGCAGATTCTGTACCGATTCAATGTTTGTTTTCCAGTCCACACATGGATAAAAGCCACTTATCCCCGTCCGCAACCCTGAATGAAACACCATTAGACGGCATTCGAGTTGTCGTGCAAAAGCCATAGATTTCTCAAGTCGTTTAAGAATAAAATTGCGCAAATCTTCTGCTGGTGCAGCGATGTTTATACTTGCGAAGGGCGCATGCAACGTGTATGTCAAGCCTTGTGACTCACCAATTTCCTTAAGCTTTTTCACTCGCCCTTGGTCGAGTCTGTGCCAACCATCATCAATCAGCTCCGCATAGTTCACTGTTACCTCTTGCAGCCTTTGACAAAGACTAGAAAATGGCTCACCTAAACAATGTAGCATAGACAACCCGATTTCAATCTTGGTCATAACAGTTCACTATCCACCGCTAGATAGCATTAAGAGTTTGGCTTGTTCTCAAGATTTTTACTTCTCTTTTCGCCATTACTTCCGATACTTCAAGGCTTGACTGAAAACCCTGAACGGCCACTATATCCATGGCTCCGCCACCGCATGAGACAATAATCCTCATTGTTAGTTCACTCATTTGAAAGAGAATAGTAGAAACGCGTGATTGAAGTTTATATCTTTCCGTTTTACACGGTTCTGGGTGCAAGCCAATCGATAAGTTTCAATGAATGATCACTTTTGATTCTGACTTTTATTGGCCCAAGGGGGCTTTCTGCAACTGGGTCACAGAAGGAAACGTGGCCGGCGTAGGCGACTTGCTTGTTCAAATAAAACGTGATAGTGTTTCCCTTTAAGCCGTGAAACAGTACACCTCGTGCCGCGTCTCTGATGCGTTCTCTTCGCAGAAGATTGCCAAACTTTGACAGGATTTCTATATTTTTAGCTCGAGCTACGAGTAAGCTACCTCTGCGCAGAGGTTTCTCTTCAAGTTCCAAAGTGCCAAACATGTTTTCTGCGGCTTGCTTAACTTTATCCACATTTTCAGTAGGGTTAACCTCGACTTCTACATGCACGTCTACTTCATCCATTTTTCGTCACTTTCTCCAAAAACTTGAGCACTTCTTTCTTGAGCTCGGCTTTTTTTCCTTCATTCAGTATCATCACATCTGCAGAAGCGATAACGTTGCCAAGCCCAACGCGGAGTTCTCGCCAATCCCGCTCCAGAAATGTTTCCCAACTGGCTGGGTCATCGCTTCGTTTACGTTTAAAGAGCCTTTTGAACCGTGTTTCGGGCGAGGAGTGAATAGCTAAGAGCTTGAATTTCACAAAGTGCTTTTGGAACTCGTCTGCCTCATAGAGACTGCGAACCCCGTCAACAATAACAACTTTATCCTTCACTTCCCCAATTTTTGGGACACACCGTTTCGCCACCACTGCAGGGCCGCCTTCTTGACGCATCGTCAGCATAACTTTACCCACGTTTTCAGGCGTCGGCTCTAAACCTCGGAGTTCTGTTTCTTCTCTTACTTCATCACCCATAACAACAACGCCGCAACCCATTTTCTTAGCAACTTCAACCACCGTTGCTTTTCCAGCACCAGGCATTCCTGCAACTCCGACAACGATCTTCCTCTTCAATACCTATACAACCTACAATCTTAGCTTTTAGGTTAAAAGTTCTTATAAATGGTTTACACTGAAACTATGAAAGAAGGATTCAGGATGCAAGAACCCATCCGCAGCTTCATAGCTTTTGATATCGATAATGAGGCAATTCTGAAACGGCTATCCGAGACCCAAGAGAAGCTTGTAAGAACTGGTGCTGCTTTGAAACTTGTCAAGCTGGAAAACATTCACATCACGATGCGTTTCTTAGGGAGCATACAGCCAAACATGGTTGACAGGATTCACAAAGAAATGGAACAAGTGCCATTTACATCCTTCAATGTGGAGATTCGAGGAGTAGGCGCCTTTCCCAAGCTTAAATATCCGCGCGTTGTCTGGGTAGGCATCCAAAAAGGCTCTGAGAATCTTAAAGACGTTTTTAACCAGTTGGAGTCACGTCTTCGAAAACTAGGATTCAAGCCGGACTCGAAAGGATTCAGTCCCCACATCACAATCGCTAGGGTAAAAACAGGTCTTAATAAAGCAGAGCTTATTCGTTGCATAAATGAGTTAACGAATTACGAGTTCGGAGTTTTAAAAGCAGATTGCTTGAAGCTTAAGAAAAGCGTCTTGACACCTAAAGGCCCCATATACTCTATCTTGAAAGAAGTTTGCCGGGAGAACTAAGGCGTTTATAATGGTTTCAAAGCTTGAAGGAATACTTCAAAAAATCTTGGAAAATACCACGCCTACCTTTGAAAAGAAAAAACGCGTTCTTGCATTGGCGAAAAAGCTTACACGAAAAGTAGAAGAAGTTGCACTGAAAGCAGAGTTAGATGTGGAAGTACGTGTTGAAGGGTCAATTGCAAAAAACACGTGGCTAAGAGAATCGCCAGACATCGACATTTTCATGCGTGTCTCCTCAACTGTGCCGCGAGAAGCTTTTGGCACTACATGTTTAGATATTGCACGAAAGGCGACAGCAGGCGCTGAACAAATTGAACGCTTCGCAGAACATCCATACCTAGAGGCAGTCATAGACGGAACTCGAGTGAATATTGTCCCTTGTTATCGAGTAAAGAAAGGAGAATGGAAAAGCACAACCGACCGCACGCCTTTTCACACTGACTACCTGAAACCTTTGCTAAATGAGAGAATTTGCAGCGAAATTCGCCTTTTGAAACAATTCATGAAAGGCATCGGCGTCTATGGCGCTGAAATTAAAGTAGGCGGCTTCAGTGGATATCTTTGTGAGCTCCTTGTCCTCTTCTACGGTTCCTTTCTTCAAGTTTTAAAGGCTGCAAGCAGTTGGAAGGCTCGAACGTTCATCGATCTAGAGGGTTATTATGATAGGCCAGCAGACGAATTGCACTTAGTCTTTGAAGAACCTTTAGTTATAATTGATCCAGTTGACAAGGAAAGAAACACCGCATCGGCAGTGAGACAAGAGCGATTGGATGAATTTGCTGCGGCATCAAGAGTCCTTCTAGATAAGCCAAGCACACAGTTATTTTATCCTTCAAAAACAAAGCCTCTCAGCTCCGAAGAGCTACTACAAGCAATGATAAAGCGTGGCTCAAGCCTAATCTTTATACAGTTCGGGAAAGTGAAAGCGGTCTCTGACATTCTTTGGGGGCAGCTTTACAAATCCCAAAGATCGCTTCGAAAACTTGTTAGACAGCGCGACTTTCGCATTATCCGTGACGCTGTATGGAGTGATGAAAAAAACCTAAACATATTTCTTCTGGAAGTAGAGCATCGTTTTCTGCCACCTTTGAAGAAGCATCTTGGACCGCCTTTAGAGAAGAGGAATGAATGTAAGAAATTTCTTCAAAAGCACACCGGTTCTCCACGGACATTATCTGGACCTCGAATCGAAGAGGGACGATGGGTAGTGGAAATAGTTCGGAAGCATACGAGTGTTATCGAATTGCTAGAGGCTAAGTTGAAAGATGGAGGGAGAAACGCTGGCGTAGCGAAACTTGTTTCCCAAGCTGTTGCAAAGAACCTGAAAATCTTGGTTAATGAAGAAATCCTTCCAACATATTCACACAATCAAGACTTTGCAAAATTCTTAACTGAGTATGTCAAGGGAAAACCAAAATGGTTAAGTTGAGAAAGATGGAAGCTACTGTTAGAGAGTACGCACTCATCGACTTCTCCCAAGTTAAAGAACTGATACCAAAAGCAAAAAACTTTGGTGACCCCTTCCTTGAAACTGAACGATTGAATCTTGAGAAAAACACTTCGCTAGGATTAGGTAAAATCTTCGTTGCAGCCTTGAAAGGCCAAGTCATCGGCCACATTTCACTTGGTAAGAGAGCTTTGCGCGCGCGCGAACGCTCACTATCAAGAGTTCACAACGTGTTCGACTAAATTTCTTATATTGGCAGAAATTTTTGTTCAGGATTTTCCTCTAGGACCATCTGCAGTTGTTTTATGGTTGAACCTGTAACTATGTCTCCGTAGATTTCACACCTAACTTGGTAACTAATGTCTTCTGGGCTACGGACTACGATTTCTGCATGGTCATTTGACGGAAAATCCACATAAATGTGGAAGGACTGCCCCTTTTTCCCTTTTTTTGTAACCGTTTGGATTTCGGTCCTCTTTATTGGATAGTTGTTTTTCTGAAGTGTTGAAACAATTTCTTGCGGATTTTTTGCATAAGCAGCAATATCGATGTCGCTGTTGCGGTGAGCAGTCCCTCGCCACACACTTCCAACCAAGACTGGACCAAAATTTCTGAGAACTCGCATTATTTGGAGAGCTTCACGTCTCATTTGGACGAGTCTTTCCTGCCTTGTTTTTCCTTCTCTTTCCTCGGCGATTCGGTCAAGTTCTATTGCCACTTCAGCATTATTCGGAAGAACATGAACACCTAAAATTTTAGCAGCACGCAGCTTAGCCTGCTTATACTCCTTTTCTTGCCCCGTGTAAAGCATTCCCGCAGCTTCTTGAGCAACTCGTTTCCTTTGATTTGTTCGATGGTTGTGGCTCACTACATTTCCCATATCATGGATAAAAGCTTGATTATGCTGCTGCAACAGCTATTTCAGTTGGTCGAAATGTAAGTTTGGATTTTCTTATACCTATGTGACGTATAGGTGCAACCTTTTTAGCTTCATTGTAGATATCTGAGGCTATCTTGCCCAACACCACTTCTTGTACAAACTGGTCGAATGCAAGGGCGGCAGCTTTCTCGCTTACAATCTGCCTCATAATGCTTCTCATAGCTACTTCTTGAGATGTTTTCACACGATTCAAAGTAAATGCGCACACCGCAACTCGCAGCCCAAAACCATCCTTCGCTGTAACATTAAGAACGGCATCAATACGGGTGGTCCTACGTCGAACCAAACTGCGCAGATAGTCTCGACTGTATTCATGTCCTTTAAACACCGTTTTGGCTGCTTTACCATCTACTTCGGTGATTTGAAAAGACATCTTGAGGTATTGGTGAGCAAAGTCGTTAGTGATATCGTAAAGCGTAGCGTCGACGACTCTGCCGATAAGTTTTTTCGGGTCATCTGCTGGTATAGCGCCCAGTTCAACATTACCGAAGTAATTTGGCGCTATGATTGTGTACCAAGATTTGCTGCGCCATTTGTCACGGACACGCTTTCCACGTTTAGACACATTTTTAACCTTCGCTGCGTCTGGAAAATTCAGCATCCTTCTATTAAAAGTTTTACTAGCTGAACCATACTAGGTAGGTACATGCAAAAGCTATGTTCAAGCAAGAGAACATATCCGGATATATTGGAGATGATGAGAAACGATGAAAACTGAAGGAAAGTTGCTCGATGGCCTCGGCGAACTACCCGCTTTTCTAGTTGTTCCTGTAACAGTTGGTCGAAATTAAGGGCGGCTGCTGCGTTTTTGAAGCAGAAAAACCAGAGAATCATGAGTTGCGACCGCATAATTACTGATTTAGATGACACTTTAATGCAAAATTGAAAGATTTAAAGTGGTTCCAGCTTTTCTAGGCTATTCATGTATTTAGTTAAGACCTTAGGAATAAGAACTGACCCGTCTTTTTGTTGGTATTGTTCTAAGACTGCCAGCATTGTTCTGCTTGTAGCTATGGCCGTATTGTTTATTGTGTGAACATAACCTTTAGGCGCCTGTCCTTCCTTCTCTCGATAGCGAATGTTTAAACGTCTTGCTTGATAATCTGTGCAATTCGAATTGGAACCAATTTCTCTGTAAACACCATCAGCCATCCAAACATTAATATCATACTTTTTAGCCGCCAAAATCCCAATGTCACCGGTGCAAACGTTCACTACCTTATAATGCAGCCCCAACGCTTGATACAGCTCTTCCGCGTTCTTCTGCAATTCTTCGTGGAAACTCCACGAGTTCTTTGGGAGACACAAAATAAACTGTTCAACTTTATTGAACTGGTGCATCCTAAACAATCCTTTAGTATATTTGCCGTGAGCGCCCACCTCCTTTCTAAAACAGGAGCTCACACCAACCAACTTAATTGGCAAATCATCCTTAAGCAAAACTTCATCCATAAACATGGCCGCTAGAGGATGCTCAGCCGTAGCAATCATGTACAAATCTTCGTTTTCAACCTTATACATAACATTCTCAAAATCCGCCAAATCGGTTACACCTTCGTATGGTTTCCGCCTTAGCATAAAAGGCGGCTCAATAAGCTGATACCCTTCCTTAAGCATGAAATCGATGGCAAATCGTTGCAGAGCTAAGTCTAGCAAAACTAAATCGCCTTTAAGATAGAAAAAGCCATGACCAGCAACTTTGGCGCCTCTTTCGTCGTCAATCAACTCTAAACCTTTTGCAATTTCTAAATGGTTTTTTGGTTTGAAATCAAATTTTGGAGGTCTAGCCCACACTTTAACCTCTACGTTGTCATTTTCGTCTTTTCCAATAGGTACTGATTCGTGCAAAATGTTAGGTAGCCTCATTAGAATGTGGTCAGCATTCTGTTTGCATCTCTCCCCTTGCTGCTGTAAAGCAACAATTTCGTTGTCCAACTTGCGACCTCGCTCGATTTGTTTCTCGATTGGTCTTCCAACATTTTTCAAAGAAGCTATCTCATTCGTGATTTTTCGCCTTTCATACCTAAGCTTATTAGCCTTGGTTAAGAGGTGACGCCACTCGTGGTCATGTTTGATCAAGTCCTCTAACATTTGGAGCTTCTCAGCGTCGCGCCGCTTCTTCAAATTTTGCCTTACAATTTCCGGGCGTTCACGAATTAGTTTAATATCCAGCAAGGCTATCCAACGTCCCTACAATGAATTTAGCTATTTAGCTTTATGTAGCTACTTTTCGCAACTAAATAACTTTTTTACATGCATTTCCTGGAGACAACACAGAAAATCGAAAATCTAAGGCTATGGTCTCAATATCTTACTTGCTTACATGATAAGGCTTCCTGCAAGCCTAGATCTGAAAGCATAATATGAAATTGGTAGCGTAGAATTTCGCGCGTGGGATTCTTAGCTTCAGTACGAATTGCAAAATTACACACTTGCTGAACGGCATATGCTTGATGTGTTTTCTAACTAAATGTTAATACAATCAAAGTGTTAGAGGGTAAGCGAGGTCTTATAGTTTAATGAAATTCTCTAAGCAGCTAGGCATCTTTCTGATATTGATTGGCGTTGCTACTTCTCTGATAATTGTGGGAGAACTCAGCGGCGAGTTTGGAAAAATAAGGCAACTGTCATCTAAACCTCAAAGAGTTTTGAGTATAACTAGAGGTGAATTCATCTCCCTAAACAACAGTGTCCTTTTCGGATTCGACGTTGACGGCGAAGGAAAGGACGTTCTCAGAGTGAAGTGGCTACGAACCAAACTTTTAGTTGGCACGAGCCAATCGAAAATGGGAAAAGAATTTTTGGAAGCGAGAGCTTCATGTTGGACACAACACTATGCTCATTTGAAATCGATGTCACTGTAGAGTCTTACGACAAGCAGACACTCAAAATCGTGGACAACACCAAGCCAGCCAGCTAGATTTGGTGCCTAAACTATAGCTTCGACGCCTTCACAGCCTCAAAGGTTTTTTCTGCCACCGATATGCAAGCCAACAAATCGTCTAAAGTTGCTATGAAAGTTCCTAACGGCTTCTCGCAACACACTACAGCCAACAAACGGCAATCATTCCTTATCATCTCGATGCTCAAGCCTAAAGGCACTTCAACGTTGTCGGGCGAAACCGCTTTGACAACCGCCTTCGCCTCTTGTTCAGTTTCATAAACAAAAGAAAGCTTAGCTTCCAGCTTCAATTTGCTCCAACCATTTCTTAACCAGCCCGTCCACCAACTCAACGAAAGCATCTACATCCTTTATTGGAACCTGAGCCCCCGCAGCAATGTCGTGCCCGCCGCCGCTACCCCCAAACTTTTCTGCAGCCAGACGCATGATCTCACCCAAGTCTAACCCTTTATTCGTGAGCACATCCAAAGTTCTAGCCGAAACCTTCACCACCTCATCATCAGCAATGGCATAAGCAATAATAGGCTTCTCCAGCTTTGGCAAACTAGTTGAAAGAATAGAAGAAAGAGTGCCGATTACCTTCTCGTTTATAAAGTCTCCACCACGAACCACATATATACTCTCCAACTCGTCAATGCGCCCAGGCTCTTCCATCAACCAGCTCAAATACTTGGTAATAGTCCGCCTATAGTCTCCCAAAACTGTTTCAGCTTGTTCCAAAGCAGAGCCTCGGTCTCCCATGCATATAGCAACGCCTAGGCCAGCTTTTTCCATGCGGCCCGTCCCATTCAACAAAACTGAGAATTCTCGAGCGTCTCTGAGGGGGGTCCACGGTTCTTCATGCACAAGTGTATACACTGACCCTACTAAATTCAACACGTTACTCGGAAAGCCTTTGGAAATCAGATGGTCTGAAAGCGCGGAGCATAGCCGCTGTTTCTCCTCTTTAGAGAGGTCTCTTAACGCTCGCCACTTATCTCCATGTTTCGGCTTTATGCCGAGGCTGACGAGAAAGGCAAGGCTTTTGTCTTCTTCTCCGCTGATGCCTGGGAGAAAAGGGCTTGTTGTGTAGGCTAGGGCCTTGTGTATGGGGCGAGTTTCTCTACCGAAAAACATGAGGTCCTTCTCAACTTTCAAATATCCAACGGCTACAGCGTCGGCTACAATTTTCTCGTTTAACCCTCCTAACGCCCTTTGTTCATACTTGTCTTGTATGTCGCCCAACGCACCCACTACTGCTATGGCAGCCAAATCCCTATTCGCGTCATCTAGTGCACTAGCCACGAAATAAGCAACACCTGCACCGCTAATGTTTTTAGAGCCATCAATTCCATGAAGGTGAGGGTTCACTTGAAATATTTTTGCGATGGAGTCACCAATCGGTTGATGGTGATCTAAGATAACTATTCGATGATTGGAAAGATGCTCGCTTAAAACGTTCAGGTAGCCACTGCCTAAATCTGTCAGGATAGTAAGTGCAGGCTTATCAGAGGTTATGTCTGCCACAATTTTCTCGTCTACCCATTGTTGAATTCTGACACGGAAATTGGCCCCCAGCCTCGACAACGCTTTCCCGATAACGCCTGCTGCCGCTAAACCGTCAGCATCTAAATGGGAAACAACGTGAATAAATCCGTCTTCTTCGACGCATTTAGAAATAAGTTTTGCAGCCTTAGAAGCATCGCTTGTGAAAGCCTTTATGGCGTCTTCTCCTATCGCCATTTTCACCCCAAAATTTACTTAGACGATAGAAGCAGCCCTAGGTGCATATTTCCAGTCAGATGGTAGAACGCCTTTACGTTTGTAGTATTTGGACAATTTGTAAATCTTAGCCTCTACAACCTGCAACGCTCGTTTATTAGCTAAATCCATTTTGTTCTTCTCAAGGTGAGTGGAGAGCCCTGAAGCCTTCTTTAATAGCATTTCAAGGTCTTCCGGGATAGACGACGCCATCTCAGCTTCTGCTAGGATGCCGGTGATGCTTTTTCCTGTTATGGTTTTTGTCAGTGGGATGCCATGTTGATCTCGCAGTATGGTGCCTATTCTGCTGGGAGAATGCCCCTCTCTCGCCAATTTTATGACTATTGCTTCCACTTCTTCAGACTCGTATTTACACCATAAGGGGGGTCGCTTACTTACAGGACGTATCGAATGTGATCTTCCTTTTTCTTGCTTTGGCAACTATCTTACCTCCGAAAGCTCTTTCTAGGACACATTGCAGATATTTAAAACTTCTTAAACCTAAAAACTTGCCGTATACCATTCAGCGAATTTGCGAAAGGCTTTGGCTCGATGTGAATGTTGATTTTTTTCCTCTATAGTCATTCTGGCAAAAGTTTTCGATGAGTTCAAGGGTGTGAAAATGGGGTCAAAGCCGAACCCTTGGCTGCCACATTTTTCTTTAACGATTTTCCCTTCAACCTTACCGTGGAAGCATAATGCTTCATTCAAGGAAGGGCTTATGAAGGCAACGACTGATTCGAAATATGCGTTTCTGTTGGTTATGTTTCCCATCAGTTTCAGAACCCCATCGTTGCTGATTGTTCGGTAAACATACGAAGAGTAAGGACCTGGAAAATTTTTTAGTGCTTCGATGAATAGGCCTGCGTCTTCTACCATGATAGGTAGGTTGCATTTTTTAACTGCGTCTACAGCGCTTGCTTTCGCAACATTTTCTATGTTATCATCCTGAATTTCAACTGCACCAATTTTTTTCAGCATTGCCGTTGCTATCTTGTAGTCGCTTAGGACTCGACGAGCTTCACTAAACTTGTGAATGTTGCTTGTTACAATGAATGTCACTCTGCCTTTTATAAAATCGGTCATAGAACTCACGTAGTTTTAGTGCCTTTCATGCTTACTTTAAAGTATTTCTTCCAGTCAATTTGCACAATTTCCAATAAGTTTCCGTCGGGATCAAGAAAACTCGCCTCTCTGCTTCCCCAAGGCTCATTGTGAGGTTTTTTGACAGAATCTACACCTTTCTTCTTAAGTGTTCCATATACTGCTTCAACATCATCCACAAAGAACTCAACAGATGGCGCATCTTCTATACGTCCTTTTTCCTTTCTGCCGGGTCTAAGCCCGATTTCCACTCCGCCACATTGAAAGCCAGCGTAAGAAGAATATTCATACTTCTTGTTAAGCCCCAAAGTTTTTTCGTAAAAAGCAACAGCTTCCTTGAGATTGAATACAGCGAGAGTTATGCCCCAAATACTTTTAATCATTCTTCTACTTTCCTCCTTTCAGAAATATATCGCCCTCGCTTTTCAATCTCACCTATCTTTCCTAATACTTTTTTCGCCACTTCAACCCCAACAACTTTAGCGTAGCCTTCCAAAACGGCGTTGAAACATTCTTCAGCATAACGGAAATGGGTACTTTGAAATGCGCGCTTCATAAGATGAAGATCAACGCCTCTTAATTCCAGCTCAACAGTTTTTTCTCCAAGCCCAAAATCAACAAAAACCACTTTTCCACGGGGAGTTAATATCATGTTAGAAGTTGTAAGGTCGCCATGAATAATACTGTTGCAGTGAAGACGACCAATAAGTTCGCCAATGTGCCTGCTTAAGCTTTGACGTTCTTCAGAAGAAAGATTGTCTAAAATCTGTTTCACCTGTTTTCCTTCAACGAACTCCATGATAATATTCGAATCAGCTAGATCTACCATAAAAATTGTAGGAGTTAGGACTCCCGCCTTTTTCGCATGATGAAGAAGCTGAGATTCGTGAATGGTTCGGTAAGCGCGGATTTTTTCGTCTATTTCAGGAAGCCTATATTTTTTTGGGAGCCGTCGCTTCATAATCACTCTCCGCCCTTGCCAATCCTCGAGAAAAAGACTCGCCTCCGCCCCTTTCTTGACCAGCATACTATCCTTCAACCCATGGCGCTTCTACGTCCTCAAGTCTCCATTTCAATCGGACAAAACTCCTTTCAATAGGCGTAGTTAAGCCGTGCTTGTACGCAAGAATACCCGTCCAAGCAATCATAGCGCCGTTATCCAAGGCTAATCGTTTTGGAACTACACAAAAATGGCTGTCATGCTCATTAGCTATGGCATTTAACATGGCCTGCAACCGCTTGTTTGCACCCACTCCCCCAGTTAAAAGAACCTCCCGTTTCTCAGTATGTGCTAAAGCACGCTCAGTAACCTCAGTAAGCATAGAGAACGCCACTTCCTGCAAGCTATAACACAAGTCTTCAAGCCTGCATTCTCCACTCTTAAGAAGCCGAACCGCGGCTGTAAGAAGCCCACTGAAAGATAAATCCATGCCCTTAACACTATAAGGTAAGTCAACCAGCCTTTTTCCTCCGCGTGCAAGCTTCTCTACCATAGCGCCCAATGGCATCCCCTCATGTTGACGCTGTCCGGCCTCCCTCGCAAAAACATCCAAACAGTTGCCTACAGCAATGTCCAAAGTCTCACCAAAAACGCGATAACGACCAGCGTCAAACGCTGAAACTATCGTGTTTCCTCCAGAAACGTACAACGTAATAGGATCTAGAGCGCCGGTTGCAAGTTTGCCGATCTCAATGTGAGCCACGCAATGGTTAACACCCACCAACGAAACGTTAAGATAAGATGCCAAAGCTCGAGCGGCAGTTGCACCTGTGCGAAGACATGGTCCTAGACCAGGACCTTGCGAAAAAGCAACGATGGCGATGTCCTTCGGCCTTATGTCAGCTTTTTGAAAAGCTGTAGAAATGACTTCTCCAGCGACTTTTGCGTGATGCCTCGCAGCCTCCCGCGGATGGATGCCGCCCGTTTCAGGCATGAAAGCATCAATCACGTTTGCTAGAATGCTTCCCTCGAAGTTCAGTATTCCAACGCTGAAATCGTCTGCAGTTGCTTCTATACCAAGACAAAATTTCTGCGTTGAATTATGCCTTTGCACTTATTCCAACATCCAAACAGCCAATATACAATCTTTGAATTAAACACTTCTCGGTTTAATTTAAAGTGGTGGAATTTGAGTTTTCATATACATCTTTTTATTCTTAGACAACACTATTTTATGTGAAAGCTTTGAGGAAACCAAGAAATGCCGAAACGCAGTGACCTGGAGTATAAGGCTCTACAATTCATCGCCAACACTAGTGACGAGGGCGTACTTCAATCTGATTTGTGGCGCCAACTGGACGCCAGCAGCAGAGAAGGCTCTCGAATAGCCATCAAACTGGAAAACAAAGGGCTTATACGACGTGAGCGTGAACTTTTTCAAGGTCGATGGACTTACAGATTATATCCTAAAAGAAAGCCAGCGTCGATAAATTCTATAATTGATTGTCCATGCTTAAGCTGTCATGAAAGCATTCAATGCGGTGCCTACGGAGCTATCTCTCCAAATGATTGCGAGAAGCTTACTGAATGGCTTGCCAACTTAGTTCGAGAAGATGGTGGCTTGCAAGGTGACAGCTGAGTTTGCCTAAAGCATGGGTGAGAGAACGAAAACGAGATTATTATTACAGAAAGGCCAAAGAAGAAAAATACCGTTCTCGAGCAACCTACAAACTTCTGCAAGCAATAAGCAAATACCATTTTTTAGAAAAAGGTGACGTTGTTGTTGATTTAGGCGCTGCACCTGGTGGCTGGTTGCAGGCGTCTCGGAAAATTGTCGGAAAAGAGGGTTTTGTTCTAGGGGTTGACTTGAAAAGGATTAAACCCTTTGAAGCAGCTAATGTTCAAACCATCATCGGCGACATAACAGATTCTGAAACGCAGAAGCTGATTAGGAGTGCTTTACCCTCATTAGCAGATGCTGTTATTTCTGATGTTTCACCAAATGTTTCCGGAGTCTGGGAGGTTGATCATGCTCGACAAATAGATTTGGCTCGCGAATCTTTGACTCTTGCTTTAAGACTTCTCAAAGTTGATGGAAATTTTTTCGTGAAAGTGTTTCAGGGTGACATGTTTCAAGATTTTGTTGAAGAAGTTAAACAGCATTTTGCCAGGGTTGAAATAATGAAGCCTAAGGCAAGTCGAAAGAAGAGCGCCGAGATTTTTGTTCTTGGACTGGGGCTTGAAAAAAGAGTAGGTGCCCAGCCCTCAAATTCTTTTAATTATTCGCGTTTGTATTAAGGGTTAAATGTGTACATTACTATGTAAGGTTGGGTGAAAGCGAGTTGAAGGTTGTTGCAGCAGACTCGGGTGCAGCCTTACTGAACACTCGCTTTGAGCCATTGAAAATTGTTGCCGCGGCTGCTGTTCTCGTTGAACCACCTTACAGAGAAGCAAATCAATTCTTGGTTGAGCCAATTTTCGCTCCAGTAAAAAATGGGCATGGCTTAATAATTCACGAACTTGAGCTTTGTCGATTGTTGCTAAAAGAGGTTAGAGCCGATGTGGTCCACTTGGATATGTCTATAGGTGGATTATTAGTGGAAGAGATTTCGCCAATTCAGCTCAGAGGAAAAGCTCGCAGTAGCGTATTAAAGATTCTGCCGAAAATAAGAAAATTAGCAACCGACATTAAACGAGTTTATGGCATAGATGTATTAGCTATTGGAAAAGAGAGCGTTCCAGTGAGAATCGCAGAGTTAACTACTGGAGCTCACGCAGTTCTTTACGCTTGTGAAAAAGCTTTGAAAGAAGGTAGAGAACAGATTTTGGGTTTGCCCTCTAAATGCTATGCGAGGGTTATACAGAACACAGTTACGTTGCAGTCGCTCATAGCTGCTGAACACGATATTGCAGGGTACGCTGAAGATAACGGGGAAGTGTTGGAAAAAATCCGAATAGTGGAAATGTTGAATCCGTGTGCTAGAGGATTTCGAGCATTAAGAATAGTTCCTAAAGTGAGATAGTTAAATGATTGAAGTTATGGAAAAGCTTCAAACTGTAAGGTTTAACATGCAAACGAGAATCGTGATTACTGTAATCTTCTTTGTTGTTGCTTTGATTGTTACAGCTGTCGGAGTACTTGTTTTCAAAATTGACGTGCAAGAAGCACAGAGATTTAAGGAAGAAATTAAAGGAGAATTTGAACGATTCGATGACTTGAGGTTTATTTTTGGAAACAACTTAATTCACACCCTTATCATGTTTGTTCCCATCATCGGACCAGTTTGGGGGAGCTTTGTTCTCTTCAACACAGGCACGATAATCGCCATATTCGGCATCGCTGAGGGAACCCAACCGATCCTATATTTTCTGTTGTTTTTCTTGGTTCCTGTTTTTTGGCTTGAATTTGGTGTGTATTCTATCTCTATGGCTCAAAGCGTCATTCTGCTCTTGCAAATGTTACGACATCGTGGCAAGAAAGAAGCAGTGAGAACCTCCATACTCATTACAATATGCACTCTAATTTTGTTGCTTGCAGCTGTAGTTGAATGGATTATGTTAGATGTGATCAGAGGCTAAGCCTTACGTAGAAGACTGCATGCAGAAATGGCGTCATACTTTGGACTTTCTAACTTTGACAACTTCGAGACTCATGTTTAACGCTTTTACGCTGTGAGTAATTTCGCCAATGCTTAGAATGTCAACGCCTGCTGCCGCATACTCGAGAATATTCTTCTCAGTTATTCCACCACTTGCCTCAAGCAACACTTTGTTTCTAATTCCTTCCTTCGTTAAGATGGACACAGTTTCCTTTACTTTTTCAGAAGGAAAGTTGTCCAGCATAATTATATCAGCACCCGCTTCAGCTGCTTCCAAAGCATCCCTAACAGATGCTACTTCAACCTCCACTTTCTTAGAAAAAGAAACAGTTTCACAGGCTTTTCTCACAGCGTCGCCCACATTACCAACGATTTTTATGTGATTGTCTTTTATCAAAACCAAGTCGTCAAGATGCAACCGGTGTGTGTCACCACCGCCGAGGAAAACAGCTTTTTTGTCAAAATAACCAAGCCCAGGCGCTACTTTTCTTGTGCAAGCCACACGGGTCTTGTAGCCTGCTGCTTTGACTTTGCCTATCAAACGGTTTGTCGTGGTTGCTATTCCACTCATTCTGGAAAGTATGTTAAGGAGAGTCCGCTCTGCGGAAAGAAGAGTTTTGGCATCCCCAACAATGTGCAGAATAGAAGTTTGAGGTTTAACTTGCGTACCATCAGACGTTAAGGCGTTCGCCTGTAGATTGAGACTTTCACATAAGACCAATGCCTCTTCTATCCCGGCCACTAAGCCGCCTTCTTTCACAACAACTTCGGCTTCAACAATTGTATTCTTCGAAATTGTGAGATGAGTTGTTATGTCACCTTGCCCAACGTCTTCTTCCAAGAACCTGCGAAGTTTTTCTTCTAAAATCCGTTTAGGCAGAAACACGAGCCTTACCTCTTTCAGCTACCTCTATAGTTGTTTCGATAGCTTTTTCTAACCCATCTACATCCGAAACCTCTTTCTGAATTTTCATAGCTCTTTCCATGGAATACTTGTCCTCCACAATTTCTTTTATTACTGCCAGAAGAGTTTCTCTGTTGAGATTGTCTTGCTCAATCACTAGAGCAATGCCAAGCTTTACAGCTTTCTTAGCGTTGTTAAATTGTTCAGTGTGGCTTGGTGTGGGGATTAGGATTGTAGGTTTGCCATAACACATCGTCTGCAATATCGTTCCGTGGCCTGCTCGGGAAATTACAAGGTCGCATGCTTTCATGTATTCAAAACGGTTTGGAACCCATCCAAAAACTGTAAAGTTGCCATATCGAACCGGGGTTATATGGGATTTTGGGTATCCAAGGGACATAACGATTTGATAGTCATCTGGAAAATTCGTGAAAATTCTTTGGAGAATTTTTATAAGATAAGCTCGTTCTTTCAAAGGCCCACTGATGGGCGCAAAAATGACAGGTTTTTCGTCGTCCAAGCCGAGTTTTTTACGCAGTTCTTCCCTAGTCGGTAATGCATCTGGACGAAGGGATAGAATTGGACCAATGAGTTTTATTTTCTTTCTATAAGCTTTTGGGATACGTAGATTATCTGTAGAAATGGTGTAGGGCAACGGAAAATCCGGAATCAACACCTTAACTCCTGTCGTCCAAATCTTTCCGATAATTGCAAGGGTAATAGCATCTGCAAGTTTAGCTAGTCGCAAATAGTGGGTTTTTCGTGGAATGATTACTTGAAACTGGTTAAGTATGCAAATAGTTGGAATGCCTAGAATTCGCGCCGCAACGATAGGTGAAGCTCTTGAATCCGACACAACCACGTCCGGTTCAAAGGTTTCCATAACTTCAATTTCTTTGCCTACCTGTCCTAAAAAGTTGAAAGGAGCAACGAAGGGTCCTGGATTCAGAGCTGTTCTTCTAAAATCCACCGTTCCGTCAGGCTTAACTTTGAAATCCATAGGTGGAACCTCAACTGTAGAAAACCCTTCTTTGCGGACATAATCAACAGCATCGCGGTATGTTGAGAAAAAGATTTCTGTGCTTTCGTCTCTGTTCTGCAGTCCTCTTGCTATTGGGATGCAACGACCTGCATGTCCGAGACCGACACCGCAAGGAGCAAACTGGACTCGCATGAATTTATCTCCCGCCAAGTTCTTTTCGTTTTATTTTGCCTCTAGGGGTGTCTTCCTGAAAAACTATTGCTTGAAATTTATGGATTTTCGTCGTCTTTATTAGCCAATTGTCTGGGGGTAGGCCAGCTTTTATACAGCATTGACAGAGGAATTCTTCTTTATCCCAGTTGTATTCAACAGGTACTTGGGGTAATAAAAGACCTTTGTAGAATCCTCTTTCTACGATGAGGCCGTTCTTGCCTATCTTGATCCTTGATGGAAGGTGCCTCGGATCTTCAACTTCCACTAGTTTCGGGGGTGTAAGCACACTGACTTCAAAAATGACTTTGTCAAGTTCCTCAGAAGAAAGGGAGGAGAAACGTGGGTCTTGAGTTGCAGAACTGATGGCGCACTCTATAACAGCTTGCGCCAAGACAGTGGTTGGATAAGGGTAGCCTATGCATCCTTTTAATTTCTTTTTGCCATTTTTAAGGCTGTTTATAGTAACGAAAACCCCGCAGCGTTGCATCAGCTTGGCAGGTGTGTCTTTGGGCACATTGACGACTTTGCCCGTTTTTAGATGTTCCTGTACAGTTTTTCGGGCAAGCTTAACTAGGAACTCGCCTTCTTCTTGTGTGAGCTTGAATACCACCAGAATTCTCCTCAACTGAGAATTAATTGACTAATGTCTTGTGGACAGCCTTAAACTTATCCGTAAATATTTCCTAAGGCGTTGGGTTCTCTTCCAATACCTTGTTCCTTAGGATTCCTATACCTTCTATTTCTATCTCTATATCGTCACCGTCATGAAGAAATTTTGGTTTAGGCTTCATAGCGAACCCTACACCTGCAGGAGTCCCTGTTGCGATAATATCGCAGGGTTTTAACGTCATGACACAGCTAAGGTGATGCACGATTTCGAATACATCAAACACCATATTCTGGGTATTGGAATTTTGCCGTGGTTCCTTGTTGACCCATGTGCAAACTCGTAAATTGGCCGGGTTCTTTATCTGACTGGTAGTTGTGATGCATGGTCCGGTAGGTGCAAAAGTGTCGAAACTTTTTCCTCTGGTCCATTGTTTATCCTTAAACTGGATGTCCCGCGCGGAAACGTCGTTGAGAATTGTGTATCCAAAAATGCATGATTTGGCGTCGTTGACTGAGAAGTTTTTAGCCTCTTTGCCCACCACAATGGCTAACTCTGCTTCGTAGTCAAGTTGTTTCACGAATTTGGGCTTGACAATGTTTTCGTTGGGGCCTATTATGGTTGTATGAGGTTTCATAAAAATCACTGGTTCGTCAGGCGGGTTTTTACCCTGTTCTGCAGCATGGTCTTTATAGTTTAAACCTAGGCAAATAATCTTCGGCGGCATCGCAATTGGCGCCTGTAGTTTCACTTTGCCAAGAGGGAGCATGGCCTTTCCAAGACTTGTTCTTGGTGCATTTTGAATCAAATGTTCTATGCTGGGTTCTTCCATGCCTTGTGAGATTAGATTTTCAAGACTCGCTGGAAAAGGTTGTTCCAGCATTTTTGCTAAGATGGGCAAGCAAATTACTTGGTCTTTGTCTAAAATTCCATAGGACTTTATTTTTGAACTTGAGAAGCGAACTAGCTTCATCGATTTCACCTAGATAAGTTCGTCATATAATACATATCTTTCAAGGGGGAACTATCCCCAATCTAGTCACAGAAACGTCTTTGTTTTCCAATTCCTCAATGAATGGATTTATCCCCACAGAATCACTTGAGATGTGCCCGGTGATTACCAGGTTGCCTACACCATCAGCCTTCAATTTTTCAAGGTCTCCAGGGCTTACGTGAATGTAGATTAGCGTGTTTATTCCATGCTTGAAGTATGTTTTTGCGATTTCATAGCCCCCATTTGTTCCAGCCCCATGGGACACCACAATTTTTCCAGCTGGATTCGCTGCTTTTCCTAGACATATCTTGATGTCTGTAATTGCATTTTTGAATTCTGGCAGTTTCTCAAGGGCTGAAACAACATCTTCTACTGTGGAATCTTTCCAAGTTTCATGCTGAATATTGAGAGCCATAATTCGTCTTCCCATCTCATCCAAAGGCGTATGGACATTCATGTAAGGCATCTTCAGAAGTCGAGCCACATCCACTACATGATTGTAGTTTCTGGTATGCATCTCTACTTCTAAAGCCGTAATCTTCTTGCGAACTGCTTCTTCAGCCTCAAGTTTTGGGATGCCAGCATCGATCATCTGTTGAATGTGCCTCTTGAAAACTTGATGAAAGTCTATGACAGCTGATCCACCCTTAGGATGATGAGAGATTACAGCATCGTAGCCCAGTTGTTTTGCAAACAGAAGTTCTGGAACATCTGCGTCTATTCCAAAAAGAACGTTTTTGATGTCTTTTCCTTCAACGTATATAGCGCTGTCTGCTGGCACCGATTCGAAGCCTACAAGTTTTAGAGCCATGTCCATTATTTCTTTTGTGCTGACCATTTTCCATTCACCTACTTTCTCCATTCACCCCTTGTGTCAGCAGGTGTACGATCACTTAGTTTGTGGGCTTTCATGAAGCTTCTCTCTTCTCCTTCTATTAGTGAAATACGTTTAACAAGCTTTCTCTATGGTTGGTTTGTAGAATTCATCGTTGACCCTCGACATGCTTTTGCAGTTTTCTAGTTGAAGTGTTTGAGATGTTAATTCTTGCAAAGATGGTACATCATTTACAGACTGGAACCTGTGCTGTTTGTTCCAAGTAGACTTTCAACGGGGCAAGAATACGTTTGAGTGGAGAAGGAATATTTAAGTAGATTATGCGAATGCATATAGGGAAGAAAGGTATGCTTAACTCTAAGGAGAAAAGAATGAGTTGTCTCGCAAAGCAAGAAAAGGCGCCTCATCGCTTTCCTATCATCTCCAGAAAACCTACTGGAAGTTAGTGACGCTTAAGCCCTCAACCTTCCTCTTAGCAACCTTAGCCATAGCCGCTTCCATCTTTCTGCTTGGAGGGGGAATCTATGATATTTTGGAACAGCCAGTAGTGGCATTTATCAGTGGCGGAAGGATTATACCCTATTACCCTCAAGCCCTAAACGAACAGCTTTTGGGCGAAAGCGTCGCCGCCATGATTTTATACTCCCTCGGCATCGCAGGATTAATACTGATGTATCGGAGCACAAAATACGCCTACAACCCAAGAGAAGCATACACCACACTATTGATCGGCTTGCTTCTTCTACTAATTGGATGGATGCTTGTGGAGTTCTTCCTTTTCCCAAGCACGATCAAACCATTATAATAATGGGCAGAGTCACCACGGCTTCTTTTTCATGTGTGTTAGGTACGCTAGGAGATTCGTTAAGAGGTGTATAGGTATTGTAATAACCAGAATGGTCAATGCCATTGTAGGTGTTGGCGGAGCAACTGGAAGAGAAAAAAGTAACGCACATAAAGCAAAGCCAATTTGATCAATTATATGGAGAGAAGCGCCTGGAGGAAGGTCTAACCGGCGCTTGACAAAGGCACCACCCAAATCTCCCACTAAAGCACCTAAGGAGAGCATAAAACCCAATAGCAGATTATAGTTGTTGAAAACAAGACTTTCTCCGATGCTCACTAATGTTCCAATAATTAGCCCCGCGAGGAAACCTTTGAGAGTTTTGTGAGGACCAAAAATTGGTCGACCGTCTTTGAAACTTCTGCCAAAGTCTAAGGGGTGTCCCCCACCAAAGATTACTGGAACGGCGTTGGCAACGTAGGCAGGAAATATGAATATGAGAGATTCTGCAACTAATTCCAGTATCACTGCTTCCGTTAAACCTCCTTTCCGAAAGTCTATCCCCTATAATCGTGAAGGCCTTTTTCTTCAATCTTCAAGAATATTGGTTTGACTGGTTTTTTATCTATATGTGTTTCTACGTTGGCTTTGATTACATTGGTTTGAGCTGTTGGCTTTAGGCTTATGGTCTTGTCTGTCCAAAACTTCAGAACCCTTGTAGCGACAGGCTGCACTTTTCCGTGTTCTTCAAGGATCACGCTTCGCACTTGGCTGACAATTAGGCTTGCCACTTTGTGGGTTTTGGTAATTTGAGCTAGACATGCCATTTGGCGGTTCAATTCACGGTTTAGAGCAAATGTTTTCTTCATGTCATCTCCTAGTCTTTCACTGTAGAGATTTGTGATCGTGTCAACGACGATAAGCCCTACTTTCTTGCTTATGTAATCATTTAGCCTGTCGATGACAATAGTTTGCTGTTCAAAATCTTCAGGTTTCATCAAAATAATTTGGTGTGCAAGGGCTTCGAAGTCGTCGATAGCAATCTGTGCCATACGCCTAGGGAAAAAAGTGCTGTCGCAATCTATGAAAATTGTCTTATAGCTCATTCTTGCACAGTTCACGGCGCATTGGATAGCCAAAGTTGTTTTTCCAGTTTCAGCTTCTCCAAAAACGAGCACCATGTTTCCCTCTAACAATCCGCCTCCCAACCGCTCGTCTAGTAAGCCGCAACCCGTGGGAATTATTCTTTTCAAGGGAGCTCACACGCCAAAACGAATTAATAACTGCAAAAATTAATAACTTTGTCTACGTTGACTATGTCAAAACGAAAGGACAAACCATGAAAGCAAAAATCGCCGTAGCAACAGTCTCTGGGAAAGCCTATTATTTGATAGTTAGCGAACTTAAGAAGAAGAACGTATCGTTCCTAAGTTTGAAGCCAAACGATGACATACCCTTGGACGTAAAAGCAGTAATAACGACGAAGAAAGAACGCTCCAAAATTACACATCAAAACGTGCTAGAATACGAGGAACCCAAAAAATTGGCAGAGATTGTGGACGAAGCAATCAGGATAGTTAAGGGAAAGAAAATATACGAAAGACTCGTGGTGGGAGTTGACCCAGGCCAGAATTTTGGCGTCGCGGTTCTCGGAGACGATAACATACTTGAAACCGAAGATTGCACAAGCGCAAGCGAAACAGTAAACACGATAAAGAATGTTTTGAGCCGCACCCCAGCTAATCATATAACTATTAGAATCGGAAATGGCGCACCTTCTTATACGGAAGAACTCTGGCGCAATCTAAACGATGCTATTCCGCGGAATATAGTCATTGAAAGTGTAGGAGAAGAAGGAACAAGCCAGTGTCTTGGCGAAACTGCGCATAGAAGAGGAAAAAGAGATGTCAGCTCCGCCATAAAAATCGCCCAAAGACAAGGGAGAGTATTGCCAAGAAGGAAAAACGATGATTAAAGAAATTAAGACAGACAAAACACTACTCGTCAACGGTCCGGCTTCAGTACACCTTATTTCAGGCGAAACAGAAATCCTTGGCGCACCATTAGGCGTTGGAGAAATAGTTGTGATTAGAGATGGAAAATGCACCCCCTTCTACGTTAAGAAAGAATCCTCTTTTGACATAACACGCGCAGAAGATTCAGTAGTTGAAGAAGTTGATGGCGACACTATTCCTGCGTCGTGGCAGAAGGCGGCAGAAGAAATCCTTACTTTGGAAAGGCCAACAGTTGTTATGATCATGGGCGAAGTGGACTCTGGAAAGACAAGTCTTTGTACGTTCTTAGCTAACAGAGCCCTCGAAGCAAAGTTGACAGTAGCCATTGTTGACGCGGACTTGGGGCAATCAGATATAGGACCACCCACTACAATAGGCCTAGCTTACATAAACAGACCTATAAAAGACCTATTTTATGCCAAGGCGAACGATCTACAGTTTATTGGCCTTACAAACCCGAGTGGCGCAGAGGAACACGTTGTCCACTGTATCGCTGATTTCAAAAATCGGGCTCTCGGAAGAATTAAGGACTTTCTGTTAATAAACACTGATGGGTGGATTGAAGGCGAAGCGGCTATTCGATACAAAGTCATGCTAGCAGAAGCAGTTGCGCCTAATGTAGTTGCTGGGATAGAACAAGAAGAGAAGCTTGCCCCCATATTAGGTAAGCTTAAAATCCCCGTTTTAGCCGTGGAACCTTCCACTGCCGTCAGAAAACGTGATAGAGAAAGACGAAAAACCCTCCGTGAGTTGAGCTACAAAAAATATCTCAGAAACGCCAAAGTGGAGACATTCCCGCTTAACTGGATTAAAATAGAGGGAATACATGTTTCTCCAAGCCTATTTCTTACCAATGAACGCCTAAGAAGGATAGAAGAAACTCTGGGAATTCGACCTGTTTTCTGTGAAGAAACCGTTGAAGCAATTTGGATAGTTTTAAAGCGAAATCAAATGCTCGACTTTGAAAAGTTGTATAGGGCTGAGGAGGTCTTCAAGAAAAAAGTAAAGGTGATGCAGAAAGGCGATGAAAAGGGCTTGATTGTTGGGTTACATAATGAAGAAAACAAATTTCTAGGTCTCGGCGTCGTATGCGGCATCGATTACAGAAGGAACGTTATGAAAGTTTACACACCAGTAACTCAAGCGGTGACGACCATCCGCATCGGCAATGTTAGATTAGATGATGCATTTAGAGAAATCGGCACAAAGGTAACTCTGTGGACCTAATCCTCAACCAACTTAGACGGACACAAGTGATTTATTGGACACCGTTTACAGAACGGGTTCGCTGCACGGCAATACTTTCTTCCATGCAGAATCAAAAAGACGTGAACAGCGTAATAGTCTCGAGAATCAAAAAGCATTTGAAGCCTTTTCCTCACATCTTTATAACC
>JAOZHR010000005.1 GCA_026014805.1 Candidatus Bathyarchaeota archaeon
AACTTCTGAAGAATTACGCTCTTCTATCTTCACAAGCTGCCCTAGCATAGTTTCTGGACTGAACTTGTAAGTTTCTGCAGCAACAAAGAATAGAACTCTTGATTCATGTGCAGCCAAAGCCACCATCGAAGTTCCGATCTTGTTTACAACAGCACCATTAGCGGCTACTGCATCAGCTCCAACAATCGCCTTGTCCATTTTTGCCATAAAAAAGTGAGCCGCTCCGTCAACAATTAACGAGGTAGGTATTCCAATGTCACTCAACGCTTTAGCAGTTATCCTTCCTTGAAAGCGAGGTCTCGTTTCACATACAAAAACTTTGAAGTGCTTGCCTTGACTAAAGGCTGTTTTAAGCACCGCCGTGACTACAGCGCTGTTGCAGTGGGTTACGATTAAATCGCCGTCCTCTACTCGCCTAGCACCGATTTCACCAATGCGTTTCACGGCTTTCATTGAATTTTGAATGAAATCTGTCGCGGTCTTCAGAACAATTTGTCGCAAGTCTTCCAATTCTACCTCTTTTTTTTGAGCTTCCCTAACTCTAAACATAATGTAGCGTATGCTATTCGGTAATGATACTGCTGTTGGCCGCGTGTTTAGAAGGAGTTTTGCTGAGACCTCAAGTTCCTTAACCAAAGTTGAAGACTTCTTAGCTGTAGACTGTTGAGCTGTTATAAGTAGCGCTTCAGCAGCGGACCTTGCAATTTTTCCTGCGCCACGTATTTTCATTCTTTTCATGTCGCGAGCGATTTCATTGACTTTCTCATTAGCTTTTAGCATTTCTTCTCAAACTATGTTAACAACGTCTGGAAAAAAGCTTTGCTGCGTTGCCATTCACGTTCCTTGAGCGATTAACGAGGTTCGCTGAATTGTGTGCACCACTCTCTTAAAAACTCAAAAACCAGCTATGCACATTAGTTTTATGCGTAAGATTTATAATGAGTTAGCAATGATAACTAAAGTTTTGTGGGTTTAAAATGGAAACGGACGAGATAGCAAGATATGCGTACATCGCCTTCCTTGTCATAGCAATCGTAGCGGGTCTAGCAGTCGGCTTCATGGCCTTTGGCGTACATGCAGACGGTGGCTTTGATGAAACTGGAGTCGCGGATACCAACGGCTATGTCATCCTAATCATGCTAATCCTAGGAATCATCATCGGTCTGACAAGCATTACTATGAAAGAGGTCACTCCATTCCTTATAGCAACAATTGCCCTGATGGTTGCTGCTACTGGAGGAGTCTGGTCTCCGCTGCTAAAAATCGAAGTATTGCAAGTGTTCTATTACATTGCCACAGCGGTCACAACCTATATCGCAGCTTTCGCAGCTCCAGCCGCAGTCATAATTGCAATTAAAGCTGTCTTAGCTATGACAAAAGACTGAATGCGCGCAAAACCCCCCCAATTTTTCTTTTTTTTTATTTCAGTTTTTCATACGCACTGATTTTGAACCAACGATCTTTACTTAGAAATATATGCGCACATATCCATTTAAAAGACGGAGAAGTAGAACAGAGGCCCTTCCTGTTTAGACTATTAGGTTATTCGCTTTTCTTTCTAGTTGAGTTTGATGGAGTAGCATGAACTCTGAAAGACGCCGATTTGTTCTTGCAGCATGATGTGGATACTTGGGGGGCTCAGAAAAAAGGACTGTTGAGAAAACTCGTGAACGTGTCGAAGCTACAATAAACTTGCGGAAAATATACTTCTAAAAACGTTGATTATAGATACTGCACTTCTTTCTGTTGTTGTCGTCCTTGTAGTTTTACTGATAAAGAGAAAAGGAAAACAATGGTCATATACCACTTATGAAGCAACAATAGAACAACTACCGCCCTCTTTCGAGTCTAGAAAACATTAAAAAGGTCAAAGTAATTTCTAAGATTGTGATTTCTTGTGGGAAACATATTGAATGAGTTGAAGGTTAACCCGCTGAGTTATGTTGAAAATCTCGAGTCACCTGTCGGCATTTACCTTAGAAGAGTCATATTTGAGAAGGAAACTAGAACTGACATTGTCCTAAAGAGACAACTGTATGAGAAAATTGTTACTGAGCAGTCAGCAGATGGAAGTTGGGACCAAATATTTGTTCACACAGCCAACAATCTTTGGAATCTTGCTCTCCTAGGCTACGGTGCAAAAGATATAAGCGTCAAAAAAGGGCTGGAGTGGCTTTTTTCAATTCAGAAACATCAATATAAAGGCTATCAAGGTTTTTTCCTCTCAAGCAACAGAAAAGATGCACGTGTGATGCGTTCAACATTTTATGGAGAATTTGGGCCAGGCTGTACGATTTTTTATCAAACGACCTATGCGGTTCACTTGTTTCATATATTTGGTTTTGACAATAATAAGCAAGTCCAAACCACCGTGAAATCATATCTTCAGTTCTGGAGACCTAACTGGTGTGGTTCGTGGTGCACAATTAACGTGTTGCGCATGTTAATCGAGCATCCGTTAAGCATTGACTCCCAACAAGTTGAGAGTGGCGTGAAATATCTAGCGAAGCGACAGACAAAAATGGGGGCTTGGAAAGGTTTTCCTTTCTATCACACATTTCATGCTTTATCCAGAATGCATCATGTCTTAGCAAAGAAGCAGCTTAAGAAGGCGTTTCCGTTAGTTGTTAGGAGACAGAATCAAGATGGAAGTTGGGGTAGAAAAGAGCGGGAGACTGAAACTTTTTTGGTTCTAGACGCTCTGAGGAACTCTGGTTTCATCTGACAGAAACATTGCTATAATTGTAGCCACAAAAATTCTGCCCTCCTCAATAATATTACAGAAAATCAGACGATGCTTTCTTTTTCAAGTCCACGCAGGCGCTTCTGATGTTCCACCTGCATCCTATTCCAATTGCACACTAGCGTTGCTTCTCCAAAGTTGAGATAATACCTTTTTTGGTAATATACACCGCCAACTGCCCCATCGACGTACCATTCGCCGCCCAAGCTGATTCTACCACTCTCAACACCGCGAGAAACCTTCAACACAAGAGCGTCACTTCTCTGTCGCCTTGTTGCAGGGTGATAGTAATCCACAATCTTCTCACCAACTTGAATACCATTCTTAAAGACAGGGACGACTTCGAAGCTGCCGGGTTTGGGTACGTTGATTCTATAAGAAGTTTCGTGGCGACACTCAAAACAATGGAGACGGATAATCTCGTATTTCTTGTCGTGGCGCAGCTCAAAATTATATTCATGACACTTTGGACAGCCAGTTGCGGCGACGGTTTGAAGAGCAGTGTTATTTGCACTAGCCCACTTTAAGTATTGAGCTTCAGGTGAAAATCCGTTTTCCAGATCCTTAAAGGCAAACCACCTGTGTTTTCGTGGTCGTCCACGTTGTGTCATAGTTCTCAAGATATAACTGGGGGTTCTTGCTTTTTTTGCTTTCCCTAAAATGCACAACAATCACTGTAGGAGAAAAATACAGGATACAGTCACTACTAAGCGTGCTTGAGATAATGCTTGGTGGGCGCTGCGCTCGAAATCAAGGCACAACATGATTATGCGCGCGTGTGGGAACAATTATAGTTCATAGCACTAATATCGCAAACCTTATTTTAATAGTAATATAGTTTCTCGTGAAAACTTCACGCAGAGAGGTTAGCAAGAAAGATGAGAGAACCACTTTGGACCGCTTCCAACGCACGCATGAAAGAGGCTAACATAACACGGTTTATCAGTTTTGTCAATAAAAAACACAGCCTCAAAATCGATTCCTATGATCAATTGTATAGATGGTCGATAGAAAACGTATTTGATTTCTGGGCAGCCATGTGGAATTTTGGGGAGATGAAAGCTTCTCGAAGATATGAGCGGGTAGTGGATGACTTGAACAAGTTCCCTGGCGCAAGGTGGTTTGTCGGCGCGGAATTAAATTTTGCCGAGAACCTTCTAAGATATAGAGATGATCATATAGCTTTCGTATTCAAAGGGGAAACCAAGAAATCAACCAGAATGACCTATGCAGAACTATACGATTCTGTAGCACGTTTGGCAAAATCACTACGCGAAATAGGTGTTGCCATTGGGGACCGCGTAGCTGCGTATATGTCTAACCTCATGGAAACCGCCATCGCGATGCTTGCGGTTACAAGTATAGGTGCTATCTGGTCTTCTTGTGGTACTGAACTGGGTCCAAAAGCAGTCCTTGACCGTTTTGGCCAAATCGAGCCCAAAGTTTTGTTCACTACTGATGGATACTACTACAAGGGGAAGAAGTTCAGCGTTTTGTTGAATGCTGCGGAAGTCACAAAAGGAATATCCTCACTAGAGAAAACCATTGTAATTCCTTATACTGAAGAAAAACCTGATATTAGTTCTATTTCCAACTCTGTGCTTTTCAATGAATTTATATCTCAAGGTGACCAACGAGAGATTCAATTTGAACAGCTGCCTTTTGATCACCCTGCATATATTATGTTTTCCTCGGGCACAACAGGTAAGCCAAAGTGTATGGTTCAAGGAGCCGGCGGCGTTCTTATCAATCATCTAAAAGAACTAATACTTCATACGGATCTAAGACACAATGATAGGATATTCTACATAACAACCCCCAGTTGGATGATGTGGAATTGGTTACTAAGCTCTTTGGCTGTAGGAGCCACCATAGTGTTGTACGATGGCAATCCCATCTACCCAGATTGGCGCACTATGTGGCGATTAGTTCAAGATGAAAGAATAACCATATTTGGTTGCAGTGCGAGTTATATCAATTACCTCAAAAACATGGACGTTAGACCAGCTGAGACTTTTGATTTGTCATCATTACGAGAGATGTCTCAAACTGGTTCACCCCTTTCAGCTGAGGGATTTGAATATGTTTACCATGAGATCAAAGAAGACTTGCACTTTAATTCTATTGCGGGAGGCACAGATATTAATGGTTGTTTTGCTGCTGGGACTCCAATCCAGCCTGTATATGCTGGTGAACTACAGGGTCCAGCTTTAGGAATGAACGTGAAAGCATATGATGAAAATGGTAATCACGTAGTTGATCAACAGGCAGAACTTGTTTGTGAAGCTCCCGCTCCATCAATGCCACTTTTTTTCTGGAACGACGTCAATTACGACAAGTATAGAGATGCCTACTTCAATGTTTATCCAAATGTTTGGCGACATGGTGATTGGATTCTAATCCATAGCGATACCGGTGGAATAACTTTCTTAGGTCGCTCTGATTTCACCTTAAAACCATCTGGAGTGCGCATAGGGCCATCTGAAATATATAATGTTGTGGAAAGATTAGGGGAAATCGCTGACAGCCTAGTTGTAGGACAAGATTGGAAAGGAGATCAACGCATTATCCTCTTTGTTAAACTCGCGTTGAGAACCTCTCAATTGACAGAGGATCTGAAAAATGAGGTAAGAAAAGCCTTGCGCGAAAAGGCTTCTCCTAGACATGTTCCAGCCTTAATTGTTAGAGCACCCGATATTCCGTACACTTTCAACATGAAGAAAGTTGAGAGTGCAGTCTCAAATATAGCAAATGGTAGGCCAGTCACCAATAGAGACGCGTTAGTTAATCCGGAATCGCTAGATTTCTATGAAAAATTCTTTTTGAGCTTCAAAAAGAATAGTGCAACATTAGATGGTTAAAAAGAACTGAACTATAAAACACAATTAGGATTCACTAATTGTGACCAAGATTTCCCCTAGGGTTACAGCTGCGCCTTCAGAAACCTTAACCTCTTTAACAATCCCGCTCACTTGCGAAACAATTTCATTTTCCATTTTCATCGACTCCAAAACAAGCAAAACGTCTCCCACATGCACTCGGTCTCCTGTCTTAACTCTGAGTAGAACAACCTTTCCAGGCATGCAGGCGGATACAACACTCTTATCCAAGGTCTGAGTTTTAATAACCTTCTTTTCAACTGCAGGCAAATTGAGTCTAAATGCTTGCGAAATAACTTGGCTCTTGTTTTTCATCTGCGCTGAGTAAGAGACGCCATCAACCTTAACAGTAATAGACGTACCTACGCCATCACTATTTAATTCCACTCTGTACGGCTTTCCACCAACATTTATGAAAAAAGGTTTACCGTAACAGATGTCCTCTGAAAGTTCCACTATGATTGACTTGCCGTCAACCTCCACTTCAAAGGTGGGTTCCTTTCCTAAATCTGGCAATTTGACCTTGCGTGGTTTTTTGTCGATAAGAAGATTGTATTCGGTCAATTTAGACGCTCTACCTAAAGGCTTCAAGTTCACAATATCTTTTTCCAAAAACCCTCCATTGCGACTTCGTAGCGATTTTTCTGTTAGGAATAACAGCGCGCACAGATTTGCTTTTATGCATTGAGAAGTTTAGGGCCACAACTAAAGCCGCAACATCTTCACTTTCTACCTCTCTTTCTAATATGAAACTTCCTATTCTGTCTTTCATGAAACCAGTGTGGATTTGACCTTCAATAAAATGTTTATCATCCATGATTTTTCTATGCAGTGGGATAGTAGTTTCAATACCTTCGATTTGATATTCTGCGAGAGCGTTTCTCATGCGTTGTATGGCTTCTTTGCGACTTTTGTCCCAAACAGCCAGTTTGGCTACTAATGAATCGTAGAACACGGGTATGGTGTAGCCTGCGTACAGGGCGCTATCCACTCTGACTCCAGGGCCTCCAGGTGCACGATATCTTGTTATAGTGCCAGGGCAGGGCAAGAAATCTTTATTCGGGTCTTCTGCGTTGATTCTGCAGTTTATGGCATGTCCACTGATTGTAATATCTTCTTGTTTGTATTGCAGCGGTTCTCCAGCGGCTATTCGAATCTGTTCCTTAACTATGTCAATCCCTGAAACCATCTCAGTTATAAGGTGTTCAACTTGCAAGCGCGTGTTCATTTCCAAAAAGTAAAATTTGTCTTCTTCATCAACTAGAAACTCAACGGTTCCAGCGTTGGTGTAGTTTACAGCTTTCGCTGCCCGTGTAGCTGCTTCTCCCATGGTTTTTCGCAGTTTATCGGTCATCACGGGAGACGGTGTTTCCTCTATGAGTTTTTGATACTTCCGCTGGATAGAGCATTCTCGTTCGCCGATATGGACAATATTGCCCTTTTTGTCGGTGAGTATCTGAAATTCGATGTGACTTGGATTCGCCAACCACTTTTCAATGTAGACATGGGAGCTTCCAAAGGAAGCCTCTGCCTCTACTCGTGCTAATTCAAAGGCTTTGTCAATGTCATGCTTGTGCTTGACGACGCGCATGCCTCGTCCTCCTCCGCCATAAACCGCTTTTATGATTATTGGGTAACCGAGTTTTTCAGCAGCTTCTTTTGCATCGCTTACGTTTTTAATTGTATCCATGACTCCTGGAATAACCGGCAATCCAGCTTTTTCCATTGTCTTGCGTGCCACAACTTTGTTGCCCATTTTCTCTAGAACTCTGCTGGTTGGTCCGATGAATTCCATGTTGTTTCTTTCGCAGGCTTCAGCAAATTTCGGTATCTGGGCCAAGAAGCCGTACCCAGGATGAATAGCTTCGGACGCGGATTTTTTGGCGGCCTGTATGATTTTTTCGATGTTTAGATAGCTTTGGGCTGGCTGTGCGGGTCCAATGAAGTGGGGTTCGTCGGCGAGTTTTACATGAAGCGATTCCTTGTCAGCTTCAGAATATATTCCGACGGTTCTGATGTTGAGTTCTTTGCCTGCTCTTATTATGCGCAGTGCAATCTCGGATCGGTTGGCGATTAAGATCTTTTTGAACATTCCGGTTTCTCCTTCTCTTCTTTGCGTGTGTGCATAAAATATGTTATGCCATTACATGTGCAATTCTCATGGAAGACTTTGACAGGTAGGTTATTTTCGATAAGATGTGGGCAACGCAGCTTTCGGCAAAGGGCTGGGTTGAGTAGTAAAAGTTGTTTTGGAACGTTATTGAATTGATCTCGCAAGCGCAAAGGTTTGATCGAGAGTGATCTGGACGAGAGAAGCAAATCGAATTAAGCCAGCTTCCTTGGTTAATAACTGTGTTGGAGAAACGATCCGATTGTTTCGAAAGCACTCCATATACATGCGGTGCTAGGAGTCTGTTAAAAAGTGCGGGGGGTGGGATTTGAACCCACGAACGCCTACGCGACAAGGTCCTAAGCCTTGCTCCTTTGACCAGGCTCGGAGACCCCCGCTTAAACAGCAATCCAAAAGATTGAAACTGTATATAAACGTAAACGTTCAGTTTTTCGAAATCCTTTAAAACTGTTGAAAAGTAATTGTCTTAAATGATGTGTGCCTCGGTGGCCTAGCTCGGTAGGGCATCGCCTTGGTAAGGCGGCGGTCGCGGGTTCAAATCCCGCCCGAGGCTTCTGTTTCTGAAATATGTAAGGACCCGCAATTATCTCTATATTTCTCTGTTCGTGAGTATTAATCATGCGCTCCATAACCGTTCTAACAATCAACGGAGAGTCTGAAAACGAGATAGACCTAGTCAAGATTGTTGAGGATGCAAGAACCTATTTTCCGTCGGAAACATGGGACGACATTAAATACCTCGGGAAACTCAGTTTGGAGTACGATGTTAAGATAGCATTAAATAGAGAATCTTTTGCGGCTTTCCTTTTTGAAAAGCTGATTGAGAGAATTGGGAAAATAAATAGCTCCGATAGATTGATGAGCCTTTTGTTGGGAATAACACTAGATCCAATAGTGGCTGTGCACTATTTTTTTGATGGAGAAAACTTCAAGAAAACAGTTTATCTTGTTCACGATTATGTGGCTGAAAAGGTTGGAGTTGTGTCTCTTTTCCAAGTGGATAATGAGTCTTCAAGAAAAGTAGTGGCTCACGGGTTAGGCCATAACAAAGGTCTACGGCATCATATGGAGCCAATTGACCTTATGTATTCTGAGTTTTTGCGATTCCCTAGATTGCAAGTAGAAGGGTTTTGTAAGGTTTGCCTGCGTAAGTTGACAGAAGGTCAGACGGGCATGTCAGATTTAAAATAAGTACTGCGCCAACAAAAAGTGTTATAGAGCGAAGAGAGTTGCGTTTTTCCCTTTCTAAAAAATTCCATATATCTGATCTGGTGCGAGAATGTCGGGGAATTTCTTTCTTAACTTTAAACGAGTGGAATAGCACAGGTGGCATTCGTCAACGTAGCCTTCTTCATGTTCAACGTGGTGTTCTCTAACAAGTTCAGCTGGTCCTCCCTTTAGAATTGGTGCACATATGGGATGCTTTTCTGGGTTAAATTTGGCGAACAATTTCGGCAGTGGGTTTTGCTTCATATTTCCTATTGTGATGCCTTGACAGACGTGGGCATAGCCAAAGGGGTCGATGTGGACTCGGCTTTGATTAGAAAAATCTTCGTCTAGGCATTTGCTAAATTCTGTCCAAGGCTTTCTTGGTAATCCTTCTACGAGTTTTTCAACCGCTCGACCTTTAAACAACACTCTGCCTTCGACAACTGGCTTGCCTTTCCACTCAATTTCCTTCAAGTATTTCTTTGGGTCTTCTATGATAATCTTGCCAACCGGTAAGCCAAGGTCCTTGGCGGCTTCGTAAGCGTATTTAGCAAGGTTCTCCTCTGTTTCGCCGGAATGATAGGTGTCGTCGCTTATGGACAAATCGGAAATGCCAATCTCCGAAATTGGGGTGAGCCATTCTTTTGCATCTTCAACTGATGTAGCCCAGTAAGTGTTTGTGACTATACCCGTTTTGAAACCATATTCTTTTGCTGTGCGTAAGCCCCAAAGCATAGCTTGATAGTAGAGGAAAGGTTCACCGCCCTCAAAATATATCCACTTAATATTCCCAACCTGTTTTGCCTCTTTGAGAATTTCGTGTATATCTGAAATCTTCATTACACCTTTTGCGTCGGGACAACTGTAAACGAAACAGTGGTCACACTCGAAATTGCATTGATAAGTTTGAAGAAGATGTAACCCAGTTATTGCCATAATTTTATTTTTGGAGGCTTGGAGCATTTAGCTTTTTTGTGACGGTAAAACATAGGTGCTCAGCGAGTTTTTCACTATTTTAACGAAAAAGCTATAGGGGTTTATACATTAAATTAGACAAGTTCTTTGAAAGAATAAGCTCTATATATAACGTGACAGCAACATGATGAGGGGACTGTAGTGAGCTTTGAAGAGCTCTTGCCATATATGCTAGCCTTAATCGTAACACCAATCGCAGTCCTCATCGTCCTTTACGCCACGAAACTTAGAAAAAAGGAAGAAAATTCGGAACTTTCTCCAAAGCTAGAGGCTGCAGAAAGATGGCGCTATAGAGTTCAACGAAGCATCTCTTTGGGCAACGCAAAAGAGGCCAACGAAGAGCTGAGAACCTTAAGTTTGGAAAGAGAGATTTTAAGCGATGCTATACGCCGTCTTTACGAAGCCCACGCCGAAGGAAAAATAACTGAAGAGGAGCGCGAACGGCTGGCCAAGAGATACAAATCGAGAATGATGAACGTCAAGGAAGCCATCGCAGAAAGCGAGTCAGTTGTGGCGCTTCATGAATTAGAGGCAATGCAGGAAGATTTGATTAGCCTATTCGATGAACGATTCGACGAATTAAATGCCAAAATTGAAACTTTACGTTCACGAGTTGGGTTGGAAACAGAGGAATCAATCATTCCCACCTCTATACCTGTACAAATTGAAGCGAAGCCCCTTGAAAAGGCATCTGCAAGAAAGACAAAAAAGGAAAAAACTTCGCGAAAGCCTCAGAAACCTCGTAAGACAGCAGCGGAGGAAAGAATAGAGAAAATCCGCGCGGAGGTGGAAAAAGTTTTAGATCGCCTTGAACAGATGGAGGTTGAGACCTAAGTTTGGATTGGCGAGAAAACGCCAAAAAGATGGCGGCCATAAACGCAGTTAAACACGTTGAAGACGGGTTTATTGTGGGCTTAGGAAGTGGGACAACGGTTACTTACGCTTTTCAAGAAATTGGTAAGAGAATACACGAAGAGAAACTGCACATTTATGGGGTTCCTACATCCTATCAAGCTTTCCTGCTAGCTGTACAAAACAGTATTCCCGTAACCACACTGGACGAACATCACCAACTCGACATAGCAATAGATGGTGCAGACCAAGTGGATGAAAAGCTTAATATGATTAAAGGCGTAGGCGGGGCGTTAACTCGAGAAAAAATAGTGGCGTCTGCATCAAAAATGAACGTTATCATAGTTGACGAGACAAAGTTGACAAAGAAACTGGGCGTTAATCAACCTGTTCCAGTCGAGGTTTTGCCTTTCGGTATGTCCACCATAGCAAAAAAATTGCGCATATTGGGCAGCAAATCTATTCTGCGTGAGGCGGAAAAGAAACTTGGTCCTGTGGTGACGGACAACGGAAATTTCATCCTTGATGTAGATTTCGGGCCAATTGACAACCCAAAAGAGTTGAACCGAACGTTAAAGGCTATCCCTGGAATAGTTGAAACTGGTCTGTTCGTGGGGATGGCAGACGTTGTTTATGTTGGTGGAAGAGAAGCTGTTCAGAAGCTTGAAAAGTAGTATGGCTGTCTGGTTGTAAGGTTTTATTATTTCTCTGATAGTGAGGCTTCTGCAACCTCTCTCGCTTTTTTCCTGTAAAAGGATTGTTGATAATATTATATAATTAACTACAGTGTGACATAACTTTATTCTTTTTTGGGTTAGTATATGTTCATGAAATTTGCGGAGTACATCTAAGGGCCTAGAGAAACGTATAGACGCGCTTGAAAGCCTTCTCCGCCAGTACATTAATGGGAAGACAGAATAGTTCTAACGTTAGAAAAAAAGAAGGTGCTTGTTCTTCTATGAACCCAACAGAAATTTTCTCCAAAGCTTTTAAGCAAAAAATCGTAATCATACCACAAGTGAACCCATGTGATTAAAATAACTTATGAACCCTTCAAAGAGGTAGTAATCAAAGAGTACATAAGGTTTAAAAAAATCGAAGATTTGATTTACATATTCGCACAACTTAGAGCTGGAGGCGCACCGGCCTCCCTAAACTGGGCTAACGGTGTGGTGTTTGTGCACAGTCCATTGCCACCTGACACAGATGAATTAATGGAAGAGTTTCTAAAGGGGAAAATTTATTGGACAAATGTGAGTTATGCCATCATGCCTGAATATAAGGCAGTTTTGGAAACAAGAGAGAAGATTCCAGTGCCAGTAATCAGAGTGGATTCTAGTCCTATAATGAGACAAGTTGCAGAGTGGATAAAGCAACAAAAGTAATGCCTTTTGAAGCAGAATATGAAGCAAAAAAAGTGAGGGGTGTTGGCGAAAAGCTAGAGGCTTTTCATGAATTTGCTCTTAGAGAAGTCTTCCAGAATTTTGTCTACGAGTTGTTGAACGGTTAAGCCACGCTTCTTAGCTATCTTCTGTAACTTCGCATAGTCTTCACCGTCTAGTCTGATCCGTGTAAGGCCTTCTTTTTCACTCATGTCCCACACCAACCTTTTCAGCTTTCTCTATTGTAGATTCTACAAAAACAGAGAACCCGAGAGTCTTCTTCACTTTTTCGTCATGACCCCCACTGGCAACGCTGTAAACTTCTTCGAGAACACACAGCAGAATAGAGAACCGTTCTTTCTCTGTAACTCTTGTGAGAATGTCTTGGCCGTAGCTTAGTAGTATGCTGTTGCAGTCGTGGAAGCCTCTGAGATATTGTAGTTCTAAATTGTTTAGTAGGTCTTCAGCGTATTTTTGGTTCATGTTGTTCTTTCACCTTCTCCATTTTGTTTATCTCTAACGTAAGAAACTCTAAAAGTATTCCTACAATCTTCTATAGATACGCTTATATTTAAAACCATCCCTAAGTATCCAGTGAAAGGTTTTGACTATGCCTGTTAAGTTTGAGTTAAGCGTCATGCAAGTCGGAAACAGTTTGAGAATCACGATCCCCAAAGAAGTGTGCAAGCACTTTGACATAAAGAAAGGTGACGTTGTGGAGCTTTGGGTTGACAACAATCACATCATAGCAAAAAAGAAGGAATAGCAGTGAAATGTGAAGTATGCGGAAAAGAAGCGGAATGGGCAACAAAACAAGGCTTACTCTTACTCTGCAGTGATTGCTACGAAAAACAGAAAGGAGAAAAGAAGGAATAAATATGACTGACGAACTTTGCGTGTGGGCATACAAAATCTGAACATGGCGAGATTATATGGGTTAGACCTAAGAAAGAAGGTGGAAAGACACTTCAAAGATGGGTTGCGAAAGGACAAGGCATGTGCTCAAGGTGTTCTTGTGTGGAATTCAAAATGAAGGAAAAATCTCAACCACATATTAAAGAAAAAGAAAGGAAAAAGAGCGAGAGAAAGAAAGCACTCGCAAGGAGAGAAGGATCGCCACCTTCAGTACCTTCCCGAGAACGCTCATATATCTAAGAAAAGAAGGAATAGGCTTTCGGAATTGATTCCCAACCTACTTGTAAAGCCGTGGGGAACGCGTTCCCAACCTCTAAGGAAGAATAGCTTAAGTTCAAATGAACTGGAGCTATCGGAGGGGCAATCACGAGCTCTGTTGCTACATTATCAGAAAGTCTATGGGCACCTATAGACTTTTTAACATAATCACTTAGTGCCAAATGACGCTAACAGAGAGAATGTCTATACTTTTGCTGTTTTGTCTAGACATTCCATTAGAAGTTTAAACTTTTAACTAAAAAGGCTAAAGGTATTCTGCTTAAAAAATGAACTTTCTTCCATAAACGATAATTAGTTTAAACGGTATATTGCTACGTGTTGGGTTTAAGGATGAAGAGATCGCTTTCTGGAATAATGGTTATTCTTCTCTTAACAAGCACGTTAGCCTTGGCTTTTAGTATTCAACCTGTAGGAGCGACTGCAACTATTTACATTAGGGCTGATGGAAGCATAGACCCGCCGACTGCTCCTATTTCAACCGTTGACAATGTCACTTACACTTTTACTGATAACATTTACGAGTCGATTGTGGTGGAGAGAAGCAACATAACAATTGACGGCAATGGATGCACGGTTCAAGGCACAGGGGCTGCGCATTCAAAGGGGATAAGCCTTTCAGGCATTAATGTGACAGTCAAAAACACCAACATCAAAAACTTTGGTTATGGCATCTACCTCGATTATTATTCAAACTATAACAGCATTTCTGGAAACAACATAGCAAATAACTATGATGGCATCAGCCTCTTTGATTCTTCAAATAACAGCATTTCTGGAAACAACATAGCAAATAACTATGATGGCATCAGCCTCTTTGGTTCTTCAAATAACAGCATTTCTGGAAACAACATAACAGCAAACAAATGGTATGGTGTCCACCTCGATTATTATTCAAACTATAACAGCATTTCTGGAAACAACATAACAGCAAACACATCGTATGGTGTCCACCTCGAATATCATTCAAACTATAACAGCATTTCTGGAAACAACATAGCAAATAACTATGATGGCATATGGCTCTTTGGTTCTTCAAATAACAGCATTTCTGGAAACAACATAACAGCAAACAAATGGTATGGTGTCCACCTCGAATATTATTCAAACTATAACAGCATTTCTGGAAACAACATAACAGCAAACACATCGTATGGTGTCCACCTCGAATATCATTCAAACTATAACAGCATTTTCCATAACAACTTTGTCAACAACACCATCCAAATTTATTCCCACAACTCAGTGAATGTTTGGGATGATGGTTATCCTTCTGGCGGGAACTACTGGAGCGACTATGCGGGCATTGACGTGAAAAGTGGTCCAAATCAAGACCAGCTTGGAAGCGACGGGATAGGAGATACACCTTACGTTATTGATCTTAACAATCAAGACCGCTACCCGCTCATGAAGCCATATCCCTGGGATCCACACGACATAGGGATAACGAATCTGGACGTGTCAAAAACTGTTGTGGGACAGGGATACACTCTGAATGTCAACGTAACGATGTTCAACTACGGCAACAACACTGAATACTTAAATGTCACAGTGTACGCCAACACAACCATCATTCACACGTTTGAAAACATCATGCTTACAAGCAGAAACTATACAGCCATAACCTTCACGTGGAACACCACTGGCTTTGTTAGGGGCAACTACACCCTGAGCGCGGTGGCAGACACCGTTCCAGGCGAAACGGAAACAGCAGACAACACGTTCACAGACGACATTATTACAGTAACCATTCCAGGCGACGTTGACGGAGACCGTGACGTAGACATTTTTGACATCGTACTTATGGCGGGGATCTATGGCACAACCGAGGAAGACCCGCAGTTCATAGCTAACTGTGACATCGATGGTGATGGAGACATAGACATCTACGACATAGTAGCCGCTGCTGGAAACTACGGAGAAAGCTGGTAGTTATAAGCAATCTGTAAGGTTTAGCTATGTCTTATGCGTGTGCTCGTTTTCTACTTTATCCATGTAATGTAGAACGAGAGGGGTTTCAAATGATGTTTTGTTTACCTACTGAATAGTCCGTTATATAGTGGTGGTCTTGTAGTAAAAACACAAAAACTACTTTTTGACAGTTTCTCCAAAGTCTTCATGCACGTCAGAAGAACATTTATTCTATAATAGTGGAATAATGTTAATTGATGCTGACCAAAAAGAAATACGCATTGAGCTTGCTGATTTCTGCTGGACTGATTATCTTTGTTTCTGGAGCTTATCTTGCTTTCTTTTGGATGAAAGGAACTGTAGGAATAGGGGATTATAATGTTAAAGGAGGAGCTACGCTAGTACTATCTTGGTATCTTCAAGAAGGTGACAGGACTGAAGGTGGATTCGCGGTTAGCGGTGGAAACGAAGAGATAATATTCCACATCAAAAATCCTTCTGGAGTGATAATATATAATGCTGGGATTGTGAAAACCCAGCTTTGGTACGGTTTCACAGCAGAAAATTCTGGAATATATAGTTTTTATTTTGAGAATCAGGAATACTCCAGCCAAAAGATAGTACATGCAAGTTTTAACTCGCCCTATGAACCCAGGCTTACCGTTTATGATATATGGGGCTTATCGATGATGTTTGGAGGCTTAATGATTTTGGTTTATGGAATGAAAGGCATTGGAATTATATTCATTAAGAAGGATTGAGTCGCTACACGTAGGATGAGTATAGTAACTAGTTTCTTTATTCTGCCTTTTTAGTTTCCAAGTAGCTTTGCCTGATAGTCTCTCCATTGAGTCTTGACATAAGGTCCTGGGCTTTCTATGTCTGAAACTCCTACAAAGTCTCTCAGTGCGAATGGTGTGTTGAACACGTATTTTCCATAATAGCTTTCAGCTTGACACCAGAACCAATGACACCACTGGAGGTAACCTGGTAGTTGAAATGTAGCTAATAACTGCAAATTGTACTCCTTGGGAAACAGTGCTAACTTTGCTGTTTTTCCATACGCTCTAGGCGCTTCAGCAACTCCACATACTTCGCTTCCAACCCTGTGAGTGCCTGTCTTATTCCAGTGTTCTCAGCTAGCTGTTTCTTTAACTCTTCAATTTCTTTAGTTTGCTTCGCTAATACTTCTTCTGTCTCCGACGGCGTAGGCTGCTCTATCCGTAGAAATGGCATAGCCTTCTCTACATACTGCTTTCTATGATAGTCCGAGTCTTCGCTAAAATAGTGGATGTCAACGCCTAATGTATGTCCCATCCAGAAGTTTACGAAGTCGTTTCCTGCGTGTCCTGCCTGCTTTCTAAACCACTTTCTCAAGTTGTAAAGCCTTAATTGGCTCGGTTTTCCCCTAGCTTTCTGGCTAAATTCTATTGTTCCTTTTTCTTTCAGCTTCAGCAAGGCCCTTCTGAAAAGGTTGCTTGCGTTAGTTTTATTCATGGGTTTTTCGTGTCCATGTAAAGCAAAAACGTAGCTTTCAGGCGTTAGTTTTGTCCTTGTTTTTAAGTAGGCCTTCAAATACTCAATGGCTTCTTCTCCTATGAAAGTAAAGAAACCACGATATTTCCCCTTCGCTAATTCTCTAGGTACTGTAATCTTACATGGAATTTTCCCTTCTGCAAAATCGGGTTGCAGATGTTCAAGACATAATTCGCATATTGTTTGAGGCCTCAAACCACTTTGAGCCATAACTGTGAAAAACGCTCTTTCCCTAGGGCTGCTAATGCTGAGGATTTGAGCGATTTCTTCTTTTCTTATATCTCTGTTAGTGTATTCAACCCATGCTTTAGACATAGCAACGAGACCGAGAGGCAAATCACCGTATTTAAAAAAGCTCTTAACTGCCGCAGCTTTAACTATGACGCTGTTTCTTGCGTAGCCTTCTCTTCTAAGAAGAGCTATCCACGTTTTCAGCAACCTTGCATACTTACGTTTGAAGTCTCTATCTGTGCTGTTTTCGTACTCTGCTAATATCTGTGTTGGGCTTATCTCTATGAATTGGCAAAACTCTCTGAATGAATTGGTGTAAGCTCTTGCTGTGTTTTGGCTATCTGAATGGCTAAAGGATACGGTATCTATCCAAAGTTGCACAGGAGTTATTTTGTTAACGCTGATGTTACTCTTCAACTTAATCATGTAACCCATACACGTTGAAATATATAAAGATAACGCCAAAGTTAATTATTATTATTTAGATAATCTTTCCATGAAAGGTTTAAAGCCCTTTTCCACTAAGTTTCGATATGCCTTCTCGTGAAGCACGCAATAATCTCTATTTTCTGCTTTTTTGCAGCATATCTTGCATTTCAACACGTTTCTTCCTCCATTCTTTTTTCGGACAGATAGGGTTTAAGCATAAACTCCAAGGCTTTTTTCCTCTCCTAAAGACCATTATGGTTGGCCAACCACAGGTGTTACACGTTCTTCTCGTTGGTTTAACCATGCCACGCTGAGGGAGGGGAAAAGAAGTTTTGCAGCTGCTTTTGAAATAGTTCGTGCATCCGACGAAGCGCTTGCCAGTTTTGCGGGAGCGGAGAATTATGAGTTTACCTGTTTTACATGCGGGGCAGTCGCTGATTATGCGCTCTTGTAGTCTCGCTTGTCTAACAGCGTCGCTTAGGACTTGACCTATTGCTTCCTCTCGGTTTTTTAGTTCTTTCAAGACTGGTCTTAAACGATTAATGGCTTCTGCAAGGACATTTTCACGTTTCTCTTCATTCTTTTTAATACATCGCATTTTTTCTTCGAGTTCACGTGTCAGTTTAACTGAAACTACTGTGGGCGCGTGTTTTTGGAGAATTTCTGTAACGCTATGACCCAGTTCTGTTACTCTAATGCTTTCTTCTGTGATGTAGTTTCTGTTGTAGAGTGTTTGAATGATGTTTGCTCTTGTGGCTTTGGTGCCAATTTCCTCTTTTTCCATCTTTTTTAGGAGACTGCTAGGGTTGTAACGGGGTGGTGGTTTAGTGAATTTGTCTTCACGGATTACTTTGTTTACCCTAACTTCTTCACCTTCTTTGACGTCTGGAAGCTGAATTTCATCAGAGCGAACATATGGTTTGTAGAAGCGTATCCATCCCTCCTTGAGAATTTTGCGTCCAAACAGCAAAAACTGGTAGCCATTAACATCGATTTTAACCCTCATACTCTGTTTTTCAGCGGATTCACCGAACACTGCCATGAAGCGCTTCACAACTAGGTCCCAAAGCTTACGTTCAGAAGTATTCAGTTTGCGCTCTGGCAAGCTTCCTGTTGGGTAAACAGCTGGGTGTGCAGGATCTTCTTTCTTTCCTTCTTTTGGCTCCAATTTTTCAAAGCCAAGTAATTCTGAGGCTAGTTTTCGATAAACTGATTCTTTTCTCAGTCCAGCAAGGATAGATTTGTAATTTATTGTGGGCGGCAGTTTTTGGCTACTTGTTCTTGGATAAGAGATCAACGCGTTTAGATATAGACGTTCGGCTAGGCTTGCCGTTCTTCTCGGATTGTGTCCGAAAAGACAGTAAGCTTCGCTTTGCAATGTGCCTAGGTCAAAGGGAACTGGAGGGTTTTGCCTAAACACTTTTTCTTCGATTTTTGCTATTTCCCCTATCTTTCCCCTGCAAGCTTCAATAATGGCGTCTGCCTCGGCTTTATTTTCAATCTTCTTCTTTTCGTGTTTCACCTCGTAAAATTTGCTGTGTATTTCAACCTGGGCTTTAATAGTCCAATATGGTGAGGTGACGAAACGGGCGATAGAGTTCTCTCTTAGAACTAGAAACCTCAAAGTCGGACCTTGCACTCTGCCAGTGCTTAGGGTTGCATATCTACCGCTCGCTCGTTTTACTGCCGAAGTTAGTGCTCTCGAGAGGTTTATGCCATATAACCAATCTATTTCATGTCTTGCCTTCCCTGCTTCAATAAGGCTGAAATCGAGCGTCGGTGAACGGTGCTCGTAGGCTTGTTCCAGCTCGACATTTGTCAACGTGGAATATTTCATTCTTTCAGCAACATCTGCCTTGCCACAAGCATAGTTAAGGATGCTATAGCCAATCAGGCTGCCTTCCATGTCATAATCACAGGCATCTATAAATGTGTCAGCGTCAAGTGCAAGTCTAGAAATGGTTTCTATCCATACTTTGGTGCGTTGAGCGCGTTTCTCAGCTAAGTATCGGGGAGCCCACTTGAAACTGAAAACCGGATAAAGAGATTTCTTACCTTCTCTTTGGGTAACAGTGTAGAGATGTCCGAGGGCAGGAACGACAACAATCTTTCTATCTCTCTCAGCGACGAAATAGGGAACTCCTTTTTCTTTATACTTCTTTGGTTTGTTATTCTTGTCTAGAGCTTTTGCAATTCGTTCAGCAGCGACCGGTTTTTCAGCGACAATCAAGGTATGGTCTTTCATAGGGCTCCCTCAAAACTGAGGGATTTCTCTCACACAGTCAAGACTAAGTTAGCTATAAATGATGATTCATTTGATAGGCAGCTCTTTCCACGCGCTTAAAACAACACAAACTGCAACACGCGAAAATCACATTAATACCCTACCTGTAAGCTTCAAAACTTGCCGGGGAGAAAAACGCACAAAACTTGCCTTTGACAGCCATCTTCCAAGCTTTGGCACAAGTCCTGCAGCATCGGTCCCAAGTTTACAGACAACAACATGCTCCGAAATACCCAACGACTCAACCCCTAGTACATCACGCTCAAGCCTCATCCTTCTAATCGCCTCTATTACTTTGTGACCTAATGCTCCCAAAACAACCAAACGATCAGTCCGTGTGGCAATCCAGCGACCGTAAAGCTCCAATTGTTTCTCTGTCAACTCCGCCTTGAACTCGCCCGCACCAACCTTAACTATCCGAATTTCTAAGGGAAGCTTATCCACTAACCCGTACAACTCAGCAATTCTCCCAAGCGTAAATTTCCTGCCATCAACCAATTGTCCCTGCAAACGTTGTAGAGGAATTGTTGCATAAACTGGTTCTGGTGAAAAAACGCCAACATCTACAAAAATCCCTATTTTGCTTCGCCCAGAAAAAATTATCCTTCCACACAGAACAGAGAGACGTTTAATATTCTTAATAGAGATAGGGGCCAAACCTACATTCTTTCCCAGAAAACGCACTGCAACTTCTTCATCCTCACCAAAAACCTTGACGTTGATCCACTCATTCTCCACTCCACTCAAACAAGTCAACTCAACTCTTAACCCTTTACATGATTCTCTCAGAATTTTTTCAATTCTTTCTAGAGAAACTGCGCCGTAAACTTTCTGAAGTAGCACAACTTCACGCAAAAAGGCACCCTCTTCACTCAAGGCAAAACGAAAGCTCTTCATGCCACTGCTTCAAACGCTCAACAGAGGCCTCAGGAATGTGCTTATCTCGACGAAACCGCTCAAAAACCACTTCAATGGGCATCCGCATCGAACCTTCAATCAACTTATCAGCATAAGCTACAATCCGCTCCTCAATAGACTCTGGAACATAACTCTTCACAGGCCACCTTAACTTCTCAGCTTCACTTTCTGTAATTCCACTACCAACATGCCGCTCGATGATAGAAACTAGAGCATCTGGCAATCCTAACTCCCTCGCAATATACGCTCCTACAATCCCATGATCTACGCTATGGGTCTTCGCCCGTCCAATATCATGTAAAAACGCGCCAATTCGCACAAGTTCAACATTAACTACCAATCCCTTCTTCTTGCAAGCTTCAGCTATTTCCACCGCGAGATCTGCTGCTGCCCTACAATGTTGCACGACTTTCTTTGAACAACCCGCATGCATTAGGAGTTTCAGCGCCGTCTCCTCAGACGGTAACCCTCTACTCACCTAACTCCTTCCTTAATTGATCAACCTTTCGAGACAAGACCTCAACTACTTTACCATTATCAAAATGCATCATTGGCTCATTGCAAGTCGAGCACCGAAAAATTAGCTCCATTGCTTCCTCAAAGGGAACCCGTTTACATCCTTGTGTGCCACAATAGTAGAAATCATGATTTTTCTCATAGCTAAGCCGTGCATCTAGCTTCTGCAAAACATGTCTTTTTTGGTTCATAATGAAACCCTCAAGCTGATCTGGTTGAAGCTTCCAATGAAATATGAACCAACCCGTGTGTGGGTCTCTTGATCTTCTCAACGATACAAGGGAATGGTCATATAGTCTGTAAAGTATCTTGCGAACAGAATTCAGCCGTATTCCAGTTTTGTTTGCTATCTGATCATCTGTAATTTCATCTGCATCCTTTAAAATGTAGATGATTTGAATGGCTTCTTCTTGTCCCAACACTTCTGCAACTTTGACCAATGTTTCATCGTCTACGAAAGTCAACATAAGGTACCTCTATCACCAATTAATATACTATCTACATGAAACATAAATTTCTTATCTATCGGATACAGATTTGCCTTTTAAACTTTACTTTTCAAAACAACCTTCTTTCCATGCTTTCGCGGGATGATCTGTAGTTTCGCAGTTTTAAACTTCTTCGCTAATTCCTTTCCCTCAAAAAATCTGTCGAGAAAAACTGCAAGGCCAGAACATTCAGAATGAGGCTGATTTCCAACAGCAACATTGAAATCCGAAATTTCACGAGAAAAAAACTTACTTGGAACTTTCCTGCTTCCCACAATAACTAGCACATTTTTTCTAGTTGCTTGAATTCGTTGGATTACGTTACTTGTTTGAATGTTTTCCCCATAAGCAGTTAAGTGAACAACTACGCCACCTTCAGCCTTCCAGTCTTTTAAAACCATTGTCCACGGAGTACCCACTTGAAAGAAGAAAGGGCCGCCCCAGTTCTCGACAACTTCATCTATGGTTTTCTTGATTTTCATATCTCCAACATCGGTAAGTATTATGCCTGACGAACCAAACGCTCTTGCAGTAAGAGCAACATGAGTTGTCAATCTCTCGTCTCTGAATCGATGTCCCCACCTCAAAACTACGACTTTAGGCAGCTTGTTCTTCAACTATTTCAACTCAACAAACTCTTTAACAGTTCCACCATACTGCTTTACGCGCCCAAGAACCTTGTCAGCGAAATCTGCCACTGCTTCAAAGCTAACATTAGCGTAATCGTTCTCGTATTTCACGTTTTTGACATCAGCGTAGTTGAAGATCCATGAAAGGAAGGAGAGAGTTTCATCTGAAAGAGGGATGGAAAAAGTTGCGTGGATATAATTTGTGAGGTGTTTGACCAGTTCTTGTTCAAGAAGGCTAATGTTTACGTCATGTAAAGCAGAAATAGGAACAATGTTTGAAGCCAAGTCTTTCAATGCATCTGTTCGTTGTTGAATTTCATATTCTGAGAGTAAGTCAATTTTGTTAAGTGCGGTCACTACAGGGATTCCACGTACTCCAATTTTTTGCATTGTGTCAAGACTTATTGAATGTTTTCTCTTAATCTCTTTCAACGGCTCACTTGCATCCACAATTAGGAGTATCAAATCTGAAAAAATCGTTTCTTCAAGAGTTGAGCGGAAGGCCTCTATTAGCGTGAGTGGAAGTCTGTCAATAAACCCAACTGTATCGGTTAAAAGGACTCGTTTCCCAAGCAGATTCACGAGTCGCGTGGTAGTGGAGAGTGTCGTGAACAGCCCCTCACCTGTTGGAACAGCTTCATGAACCAGTGCGTTGAAAAGAGTGCTTTTTCCAGCATAAGTATACCCTCCCAACGAAACAGCTGAGAAACCAAGGTCTAGCCTTCGTTTTCTGTGTAAGCCTCTCTTTCTTTTGCATTGTTTCAACTTTTTTTGTATTGTATGAACTTGCCTTTGCACCGCTTCGTGATAGACGTCTACTTCGTATGCACCTAGCCCCATGAAGCCTGGTTGCTCTTCCATTCTTGCAAGTCGCACTTTTTCTTTTGCATGTGCTGATTCGTAGCGGAGTTTAGCAAGTTGGATTTGGAGCTTAGCTTCGGTTGTTGAAGCCCTCTGAGTGAATATTTCAAGAATTAGTTGAAATCGGTCTATTACTTCTACGCCCGTTTCTTTAGCAAGGTTGTAAGCTTGAACTGATTTGAGGCGATTGTCAAAAATTATTTTCCTAGCATTGTGCTCTTTGACTAATCGTGCAAGTTCTTCTACCTTGCCTCTTCCTATTTGAAAGCGCGGATAGGCCTTTCGTACTTGTTCGACAGTTGCAACAACGGTGTATCCAGCGGATTCTGTTAGGTTTTCGAGTTCTTTCAAGCTGCTTGGTTCGTTCCTTAAGCGTCGTTGTACGATGATTGCTTTTGTTATTTTCCTGCCTCCGCCGGTTTCTTCTTACTTTTGATTAGATCTCCCAATGTGATGTTTTTTGATGGAAGGGTCGTAGCTAAGAGTTTTTTCGAAATCTTCTTTTCGCTCGCTGGGACAAAAAGCTTGATTTTTAATGCGTACTGGAGTTTTTCTGCAAGTCCCAAATCAGGTGCCATTTTGTGGCTTTCTAACTTTTTAAGCACAGAGACTTTTTCGTTTATTTTTCTGCCCAAGTCTTCATGGCTTAGTAGTTGTGCTTCTCTTGCTTGACGTATTCGAGTGTCAAAGTCCTTAACTAGTTCTAGAGTAGGCTCTAAAGGAGACTGATGCTTTGCTGAAACTTTTAATTTTCGCTTGAGCGGTCTTTGGAGTTTAACGGCTGATCTAGCTGGTTTCGGCGTTTTCACTTCCCAGCTTATTGAGCCGAGTGATGCGCACTCACTACATACTATAAGTCTTGCTCCTTCGATTATGGCTTTGTAAGGTTTGCCCATTATGGGGCGACCGCAAACTTCACACCGCAAGGCTGTGTCACCTAAACTGCTATACGGACAAAGAGGCGAATGTAAGGTATAAAAGTAGCTTAACTCTCACACTAAAAATAGTTTGTGGACTTGGAGGCGTGCACGTTTAGTGATTTAGTATGATGCGTGAGCAACAGCCTTAAAGAAACAATCGGCTAAGAGTTTCCGTAGTTGGCGGCGAGTGTAACCAAATCATATATGTCGATTAGTTCCCATTGGGCGCTAAGTCTGCGCGTGGGTTCCAGTTGGGGTCGCAGGGTTTAGAGCCGTATGCTTCTGCCGCCAATACAATGTCGTATATGTTAACGACTCCATCTTCATTAAGGTCACATTTAAGGCGAGCGTGTATCCCAACCGTTCCGTCGAAAACATCGTGTGGGATAGAACCGCCGCTGCTTGCGAGATTTGCGGATTGTATGTCTAATCGCATGTTTAATTATCCTTCGCCCGGTTCAGGTTGATATACCACTCTGAAAGCCATGATGAAAACAGTTCCACCACCGTCAAAGCCTGATCCTCCCAGCGTTGCAAGGGCAGCCCAATAGCTGCCAGGTGCGGGGTCCACCACTTCAGCGAGTCTTAGTGGTGGATCATGAATTATGCCTGCATAGGGGCTTGGGTAGCTCTCAACTGTACTGGTTTGTGTGTGGGTTGTATATTTGATGTAGGTGGTATTCCAGCTGAACTATATGTCAAAGCCTAGGAGGTCTGTTACGTTTTCAACTACCACAGCAATCGTAGAAGTCTTGCCTACTACATTTTCAGGACCTAGCTCGATAATTTCAGGAATTACTCTTACAATAGTCTGATCGCGAGTGGATGGTGAGTGGGTGTGGGACTAAATAGGTTGAATGTCAAACGTGAATAGAAGAAGAATGATAATTGGCAGGAAAATCATAACTGCTAATGCTGCTTTCTCACTTTTTCTCCCAGACATAATGTATCTTCAGAGTTATTTAGCGCTTTCTGAAGACGCAGATGCAGGAATACAAGCTTTGGGAGAACGCATGTGAGTCATTATGCCTATTTGCGGAGAGCATGCAAAACCATCAAGAAAGGCGAGCACATTAAGCTTTCAATTTTCGCTCCAAAAATGTACTCTGAAGTTACCCCAACTATTTTACATATCTTCGCTTCTTTATAGATGTCGTATCAACGAACGGTGCCAATATGCGAGACAATCCTTTGCAGAAAATCCGTTCTATTGCTGACTACCAGTTTGGGCGAGGAACTGGAAAGGTGCTTTTTCCCGACACAGTGGATATTGTTTTTTCTCGGCGGACTGGTAGGATAAGGCACATTTATTTAGATGGCGAACTTTTGGCTACTTTGCGGCCTACCGACAGCTTTTTCTCGCTGACCATTGAGGGTGCACGCCACGTCACGCAGATTAAGCCTCAACAATTATGGGTGGAGGTTCAAGACAATGCAGCCGACTTTGTCGCTAAAGGTAAAAGCGTTTTCGCTAAGCACGTTGTTGATTGTGACGAGGAAATTAGACCTGAAGAAGAAGTGGTTGTCATAAATAGCAAATGTAAAGTTTTAGCTGTTGGCAGGGCGGTTCTGGCTGGAAGGGAGATGAAAGCGTTTAAAAATGGTGTTGCCGTTCGTGTTAGAAGGGGATCTGCTGAAGGGAAGAGGGAGAGTTAAGAAGGAGAAGCAAGAAAATTATGCGTGGAGTAAGTGAGAGTTGCGTAAAGGAATGAGTCCGAGGGATACTAAGCGGCTAATGAAGCGTATGGGCTTAAGCATGGACGCGATGCCTGACGTTCAGCAAGTTGTGTTCAAAACAAGCGTGAAGGAAATAATCGTTGAAGAACCAGAAGTAGCTATATTGAACCTTAAAGGGCAAAAGGTGTTCCAGGTCACAGGAGGAAAGATTACGGAAAGAGCGTTAGCGGCTGAAGAAAAGAAACTAGCGGTTCCTGAGGAAGACATTAGATTGGTGGCCGACCAGACTGGGAAAAGTGTGGAAGAAGCAAGACAAGCGCTAGAGGAAAGCGGTGGAGACCTCGCTAAGGCGATTCTTCTTCTTCAGACAAAATAGCCTAGAATTGTTTCAAAATATCTTGTTTCTCCATTATGTAGCCGCAGTAATGGCATCTTATCATTAGAGGGTCTTGGTTTTTCACGTAGAATTTTGGCTGTACTGGCTCGTTGCTGTTGGATATGCATGCAGGGTTGCCGCATTTTACTGTTCCGCGTATGATGTCTGGTAGTTTTACGCGTTTTTTATCAACCACTTTATAGTCGCGAATTATGTTTATTGAGGCGTGGGGGGCCAAAAGCGCTATCTTATCAACTTCCTCAGGTTCTAGTTCCCTGCCTTCTACTTTAACTATATCTTTTGTGCCTAGCTGTTTGCTCGGCACGTGCATCGCGATTAACACCGTTCCATTTGTTCGTCCTGTTATCCCCAAAATTTTCACGACATCTAGCGCGTGTCCACCTGTAATGTGATCGATGACTGTGCCATCTTTAATTTTTGAGACAAGAAGGGTTTTTTCAGCCATTGTAGGTTTGCCTCTTGAATAGATTCGTAGCAAGAAGGCATATATTGCTTTTCCTAATAGGTTGAAGGCGCTAGCAAAGAAGTTATTTATCACCTGCTCATTTTTTGTTTGGTGTTAAAGTTGGAGTTTAAGGGGCGTGACATTATTTCTCTGAGGGATTTTTCGCGGCAGGAGATTGATTACATTCTAGAGATGACTCGAGCTATGGAGCCTATGGCAAGGGCTGGTTCAGATTTATTGCGTGGGAAGATTTTGGCTACACTGTTTTTTGAGCCTAGTACTCGCACGCGTCTGAGTTTCGAGTCGGCTATGCATAGGTTAGGTGGTTCTGCGATTGGTTTTGCTGAGGCAGAGATTACTTCGGTGAAGAAGGGTGAGAATTTGGCTGATACTATGCGAGTTGTTGAAAGTTACGCTGATGTTATTGTTGTACGTCATCCGTTGGAAGGGGCGGCCAGGTTGGCAGCTGAGTTCGCAGGCGTCCCAGTTATCAATGGTGGTTCTGGTGCTGAGGAGCATCCGACGCAGGCTTTGCTGGATTTGTACACTATTGTTAAAGAGAAAGGAGATATTGACGGTTTGAACGTGGCTTTGGTTGGTGATTTGCGTTATGGGCGGACAGTGCATTCGTTGGCGTATGCGTTGTCGTTGTATGATGTGAAGTTGTTCTTTGTTTCGCCTGACATGTTGCGTATGCGGAGGGAGGTTTTGCAGGTGATTAAGAAGGAGATTGAGGTTATAGAAAAAAATGACCTAGAGAAAATTATTGGTGACGTTGATGTGTTGTATATGACTCGTATTCAGAAGGAACGTTTTCCAGACGCGGCAGAGTATGCGAAGGTAAAGGGTTCATATAGAGTTGATTTGCAGTTGTTAGAGAGGGTAAAGAAGGATATGATTGTTCTACATCCGTTGCCGAGGGTGGATGAGATTGCACCTGAGGTAGATAGTACGAGTCATGCACGGTATTTTCAACAGGTGTGGAATGGAATTGTTACAAGGATGGCGTTATTAGCTTTGATACTAGGGAAGACAGAGTAGAGAGGGGAATGATAGGTGTGCGGGGTTCCGAGACTAGACCATCTGCTACATGCTCAATAGAATCTAAACAGACGCTAAACATTAGGAAAACGCCTCAAATGCGCGTGTTCTTGATTTTACCTTGAGTTCTTGAAACCCCACCTATCTGTAATCTACATTTTGATTTTCAAAGCCTTTGAGATTAAAAGCATACTACTTCTAATGGGCAAACTTAGTTGATGGAAATGAATAAGACAATCAGAATTGCAGATTATGATCCTCAATGGGCTGTATTGTATGAAGAGGAGAAACGTCGGATTCTTGAGGTTGTGGGGTATGTAATTGTGGGAGTTGAGCACATAGGGAGTACTGCTGTCCCCAACTTGGGAGCAAAACCCATTATCGACATAATAGTTGCTGTTTCTCAACTTAATGATGCCGAGAGGTGTATTGTGCCTCTTCGAAGCATTGGCTGCGAGTATGTTCCTGAACATGAGGATTCAATTCCAGAAAGACGTTATTTCTACAAAGGTCATCCTCCAATGGAACAGCACTATCACTTGCACATGGTTGAACAAACAAGTAATTTCTGGAAGAACCGTTTGCTGTTTCGTGACTATCTCTGCACTCATCCTAAGGATGCTCAGGAGTATTATGAATTGAAAAAAGATTGGCCTTTGAGTCTGGTTCAGACCACCAGGCCTATACCGCGGCGAAAATGTCTTTTATTCAATCTGTACTCGCCAAGGCAAAGTCAGAATAAAGAAAATAACATTTCCTTAGGTAAGGTTTATTAGATACGACCATGACTCTATGGCTTTAGTTCCAAAACGGACCATAAAAAATATAAGGAGACCCAACTTTTCGGGTCGGATGGCACCCGGCCCCGTTGGAGGAAACCCACAGTTTGGAAGAAAAAACCCTCAAAAGACCTCCCCTTCAATCTAAACTAAACAATAGTTCTCAGGAGGCAAATTGAAAAGTGTCAGAAATCACTCAAGACGAACTTTTACTTCTTCAAAAATCCTTCTTCAAAGAAAAAGGACTTGTTCGACAGCATTTAGACTCTTACAACGAATTCATCGACCACGGACTGCAAGAGATAATAGATGAAACCGGCGAAATAAAGATCGAACTTCCTGAAAGTCCCTATAAAATAAAACTTGGGCAAGCTTGGATAATCGACCCTCAATCCCGCATAAGTAGTCCCTACTTGACCGAAGTAGACGGCACAAAACATGAAATATACCCTATGGAAGCGAGGTTCCGCGATCTCTCTTACGTTGCGCCGATGGCTATTGAAATGACTCCGATAATGGACGGAAGAGAACAAGATACAGAACTCGTTTTGATTGGCAACATCCCCGTCATGCTCAAATCCAAACTATGCGTTCTCTCCCAACTGCAACCTGAAGAACTGATACTTCATGGCGAAGACCCGAATGACTCGGGTGGATACTTCCTGATAAATGGCTCAGAACGCGTGATTGTTGCCCTTGAAGACTTGGTACCAAACCGGATATTAGTAGACATCGACACAAGAGGCGCCCACCCTGTTTACCAAGCAAAAATCTTCTCCACAACTGTCGGCTTCAGAGCAAGAATAGAACTGCGTCTAAAATCAGATGGCGCCATCTACGTCACTATCCCCGGCGTGCCCTCTGAAGTTCCCTTCATAATCGTAATGAGAGGCTTGGGACTTGAATCCGACAAAGAAATCGCTGAAATAGTCTCACCCGAACAATCTATACAAAACATGCTTGAATCTTCCTTTGAAAAGTCTGCAGGAGTGGAAACCGTCAGAGAAGCTCTTGAATACATAGGTAACCGCGTGGCACATGGGCAAGTATTAGAGTATCGTCTTCAAAGAGCTCAAAGTATCTTAGACCGAAACTTTCTTCCCCATCTAGACCGCACACCTGAAAAACGCATAGATAAAGCTATCTTCCTAGGTGAGATGACATGCCGCGTGATAGAATTAAAACTTCGAAAACGCACAACAGACGATAAAGATCACTTTAAAAACAAAAGGCTAAAACTTGCTGGTCCTCTACTCGCGGACCTCTTTCGCGTCGCCTTCAGAAACTTATGTAGAGATATAAAATATCAGTTGGAGAGAATGGGATTCAAACGACAGATGATCACAGTTTCCGCCGCTGTGCGCCCTGGCATAGTTTCAGACCGCCTCAAACATGCTTTGGCAACAGGCAATTGGGGCAGAGGGAGAGTGGGCATAACGCAACTCCTCGACAGGACAAATCTTGTTTCAACTCTTAGCCATCTACGTAGACTGCAGTCCCCTCTCAGTAGGAGCCAACCAAACTTTGAAGCCCGCGACTTGCATCCAACCCATTGGGGGCGTTTATGCCCAAACGAAACGCCTGAAGGCTCAAACTGTGGCTTGGTGAAGAATCTCGCTCTTTCTGCATGCATATCTGTAGCCGTAAACGTTGAAAAGGTAAAGCGAAGTGTTTATGACATGGGAAGCATTCCGGCGCGAAACGCGGAGCAAGGAGTCCGCCTTTCAGGCGCGAAAATCTTCATAAATGGTTCTTTAATAGGATATCACCAATACCCCACAGAACTCGTCTCCGAATTAAGAGACAAACGCAGAAGAGGCGAAATCCCTTCAGAAATCAACATCGCCCACCTCAAAACTAAGGGTGGAAAAGAAGAAGTTTACGTCAATTGTAGCGAAGGTCGAGTTCGACGACCTCTCATAATAGTTGAAAACGGCGTCTCCAAACTCCAACCAGAACACATTGACAATATCCGCTCAGGAGAATGGTCATGGGAAGACCTTGTCAAAAACGCGATAATAGAATATATCGACGCAGAAGAAGAGGAAAACATCTACGTGGCTCTGAGTTTCGACGAAATAACTCATAAACACACACACGTAGAACTTTCACCCTACACAATTCTTGGTATATGCGCTTCCTTAATACCCTATCCAGAACACAATCAGTCGCCCCGAAACTCGTACGAGGCTGCCATGGCAAAACAAGCCCTTGGCGTTTACGCAACTAACTTTATTTACCGAGTGGACTCTCGTTCCCATGTCTTGCATTACCCTCAGACGCCTCTTGTCAAGACAAAACCCATGGAAATCTTAGGCTACAATCAAAGACCTTCAGGACAAAACTGTCTAGTTGCAGTCATGTCTTTCGAAGGATACAACATGGAAGACGCCCTCATTTTCAACAAAGCATCAATAGAACGCGGCTTGGGCCGTTCTACATTTTATCGAATTTATGAAGCTGAATGCCGCCAATACCTGGGAGGATTGAAAGATCGATTTGTCATTCCAGAGGCAGGTATGAGAGGCTTTAGAGGCGAGCAATACTATCGTTTGCTTGAGCCTGATGGCATTGTAAACCTTGAAGCAAGCACGGTCGGTGGCGACGTTCTTATAGGAAGAACAAGCCCTCCCAGATTCCTCGAAGAATACAAAGAATTTGAGGTAAAAGGTCCATCGATGCGCGATACATCTGTAGACGTAAGACAATCAGAAGCAGGCACCGCTGACGCCATTTTCATCACAGAATCCAGGGAAGGAAGCAAACTCGTCAAAGTCAGAGTACGCGATCAGCGCGTTCCAGAACTTGGCGACAAATTCGCCTCTCGCCATGGACAAAAAGGCGTCATTGGCATGATTATACCTCAAGAAGATCTCCCCTTTACCGCGTCAGGCATCGTTCCAGATATACTAATAAACCCTCACGCGATTCCCTCACGAATGACCATAGGCCAATTTCTGGAATCTATGGCTGGAAAAATGGCTGCAGCCCGCGGAAGACCAGCCGACGGAACGCCATTCGTCAACGAAAAATCCAGTGATATAAAGCAGACTTTGATCAATTACGGCTTTAGCCACACTGGAAGAGAGGTTTTCTATAGCGGTGTAACTGGCGAAAAGTTTGTTGCGGACATTTTCATAGGAGTAGTTTACTATCAAAAACTTCACCACATGGTTTCTGATAAGATTCACGCTAGGGCGCGCGGACAAGTGCAGATGTTAACGCGGCAGCCAACTGAAGGCAGGGCAAGAGGTGGCGGATTAAGGTTTGGCGAGATGGAGCGAGACTGCTTAGTTGGTCATGGCGCAGCGATGCTTTTGCGAGACCGACTCCTCGAAGAATCAGACAAATACATTCTCTATGTTTGCGAAAACTGCGGCTACATAGCTTACTACGATATAAAACAACGCGCATATGTTTGCCGAATGTGTGAAGAAAACGCACAGATTTCTCCAGTGGTTATCTCATATGCCTTCAAACTTTTGTTGCAGGAACTGATGAGTCTCTGCGTTGCACCCCGTCTAAAGTTAAAGGAGCGTGCTTAGAGTGGCCTTTGAAGAAGTTTCTCAGAAGATAATCGATGAGCTTCGATTTGGATTGTTTTCACCACGGGAATTGAGAAGGCTTTCTGTCTCTGAGATACAAACTGCGGACACCTACGATGAAGATGGTGCTCCAATAATTTCCGGTTTGATGGATGGCAGATTAGGTACCCTTGAGCCGAGACAACGATGCAAAACATGCGGTAATACAGCCATTCGGTGCCCAGGCCATTTTGGCCATATTGAACTGGCAGTTCCTATAATTCACATTGTATTCACAAAAATCATCCATAAACTCTTAAATGCCACATGTAGAAACTGCGGGCGCGTAACATTGCAAGACGAAGAAGTAGAAAAAATCAAGGGGCAAATTCAACGTACTCGCGAACTTCTTGGAGTAGTACCCGGCAGTGTCTATAAAAAGATCTTGAAGGACGCAAAATCCAAGAAGTGTTCTCACTGTGGTACACCCCAATATAAGATAGTTTTCGAGAAGCCAACTCGCTTCCGTGAAGAAGTGGCTGAGGGAGGTTCACCGCAGCTAACTCCAAGCATAGTTCGTGAAAGGCTTGAACGGATACCTGATGAAGATTTAGAGCTTTTCGGTTTCACTCCAAAAACTGCTAGACCCGAATGGATGGTTCTCCAAGTCCTCCCAGTTCCACCAGTTTACGTTAGACCATCAATTACACTAGAATCTGGAATCCGTTCCGAAGACGACTTAACCCACAAGCTTGTAGACATCATAAGAATTAACCAGCGTCTTAAGGAAAACATGGAGGCAGGAGCACCCACACTTATTATCCAAGACTTATCAGAATTACTACAATATCATGTAACCACCTACTTCAACAATGAGGCCTCTGGCATCCCCCCAGCTAGACATCGTTCTGGAAGGGCATTAAAAACACTGTCACAACGTCTTAAAGGAAAGGAAGGGCGTTTCAGAAGCAATCTTTCCGGGAAACGAGTAGATTTCTCTGCAAGAACCGTCATTTCTCCTGACCCGAACATAGACATTAGCGAAGTAGGAGTTCCTATAGATATCGCAATGAAACTTTCAATTCCAGAAAAAGTAACCAACTGGAACCTTGCAGAAATGAAGGCTTTCATCAAGAATGGACCTGATAATTATCCGGGTGCCTTATACTTAGTTAGACCAGATGGTAAACGAATCCGGCTAGAATTCGTAGTAGACCGAGAAAAAGTCGCCGAGGCGATAGAATCAGGTTTCATCGTGGAAAGACATCTTAAAGATGGCGACATTGCTATTTTTAACCGCCAACCGTCTCTACACCGTATGTCAATCATGGCGCATCGTGTTAGGGTGCTGCCCTACAAAACGTTTCGATTGCATCTCTGCGTCTGCCCACCTTACAACGCTGACTTTGATGGGGATGAAATGAACCTCCACGTGCCACAAAGCGAAGAAGCTCAGACAGAAGCGCTCATACTCATGCAAGTCCAAGATCAAATGCTTTCTCCAAGATTCGGAGGCCCCATAATAGGCGCAATTCGGGATTTCATAACCTCTGCCTACCTTCTTACCAAGGAATCCACTCTCCTGACTAAAGAAGAAGTTTGTACGCTGCTAGGAGCAGCTGGCTATGAAGGTTCCTTGCCAAAACCTGAGATAAAAAAGCCAAAACCAATGTGGACAGGAAAACAGATATTCAGTCTGTTTTTGCCAAAAGATTTTAACTATTCACTGAAAGCCACAATCTGTCAAAACTGTGCGAAATGCCTCAAAGAAAAATGCTCATACGACGCTTTTGTTGTCATTAAGAACGGCGTGTTGAAATCAGGCGTCATTGACAGACGTTCTATAGGTGCTGAGCAGCCAGAAAGCATTCTCCACCGCATAATCAAAGATTACGGCGCCAAGCGAGGCCGAGAATTTTTGAACAAATGCTGTCAAGTGCTAAAACTTTTCATGTCCATTCGTGGCTTTACATACTCTTTCGATGAACTGGAACTATCAGCAAAGGCACAGAACAAGATTGCCAAAACTTTGGGAAAATGTGAGAAAAACGTTCAAGAACTAATTGTAGCGTACAGGAAAGGAACACTTCAAAGACTCCCAGGAAAATCTCTTCACGACTCATTTGAAATCTACGTTATGAATGAGCTTGCGAAGGCAAGGGACAACGCTGGAAAAATCGCTGATGAGGATTTTACTCTTGAGAACGCCGGCATTATTATGACCAGAACTGGAGCACGAGGCTCTAGCCTAAACATAGGTCAAATGACAGCTTCTGTTGGTCAGCAAGCCGTTCGAGGCAAACGTATCATGCGAGGTTACGTGCAACGTGCGTTACCTCACTTTGAGCCAGGTGACCCCTCTCCAAAGGCAAGAGGTTTCGTTCAATCCTCCTATCAATCAGGTCTTGATCCGGTAGAATATTTTTTCCACGCCATGGGCGGCCGTGAAGGCTTGGTGGACACAGCCGTGCGAACACAGCAAAGTGGCTACATGCAAAGACGTTTGATTAATGCGCTTGAACATCTACGTGTAGAATATGATGGAACAGTTCGTAATTCTGTAGGGGAGATCATACAGTTCCGCTATGGAGAAGATGGCGTAGACCCTGCAAAAAGCGATCATGGAAAAGCTGTGAACGTTAGCAGACTTGTTAATCAAGTCAGCATGATGATTGCAAGTGGCAGACCTGCTTCTGAAAAATACATTGAGAAAAAACTCGAGGATGTGGAGCATCAGCTTATACCGATCTTAATAGACGAACTGAAGCGAGAGTTGAAGAAGGCAAAACTGAAAAAGAAAGGTGTAGATCAAATTATCGACTTGACATCGAAACATTATAAACGTGCCTTAGTCGAGGCGGGAGAAGCAGTTGGCATCGTGGCAGCACAATCTATAGGCGAACCAGGCACCCAGATGACTTTACGTACTTTTCACTATGCAGGTGTAAGAGAGCAAAACGTTACTCTGGGCTTGCCGCGTCTCATCGAGATTGTAGACGCCAGGCGAATTCCTTCCACGCCGATTATGTCCGTTTATCTCGATAAGAAAAAGAGAAAGAATAAGGAAAAAGCCACTGAAATTGCCCGCAGAATCATTTACACAGATGTAGAAGACATTGCAAAGTCAATTTACGATGACCCGAAACACGAAGAGATCGTTATCGATCTTGATAGGACTTTAATGGAGAATAGAGGCGTATCAATAGATGAATTGAAGGATGCATTACAACTTCCTATATGCACTATAAGAGCGCGAGGCAAAAAGATTTATGCAAAACCAAAGAAGCCTGAAGACCACAAGAAACTGATGGGCAAAATAATCTCTCAACAGGTAAAAGGAGTTTCTGGCGTTGAACGTGTTCTAGTTACTGAAGAGCAAGGAGAATGGGTCATTAGAACTGACGGATCGAATCTGCCAAAAATTCTTGAAACTATTGGTATTGATCCAACCAGAACTATTACAAACCACGTTCATGAAATCGCGAAAACATTGGGAATTGAAGCGGCCCGTAGTTCCCTCATTCAAGAAGCACTCAGCGTATTGGAAGAGCAAGGTCTAGAAGTTGACATTCGACATATAATGCTGGTCGCAGACATAATGACCGCCACAGGCGAAGTGAAGCAAATTGGCCGACACGGCATCAGTGGAGCCAAGTCTAGTATTTTGGCTCGTGCAGCCTTCGAAATCACAGTTCCCAACATTGTTGACGCAGCAATTAAGGGTGAAGCTGATCCGTTGCTGGGTGTAACCGAAAACGTTATAGTAGGGCAATCTATACCCATTGGAACTGGACTCGTTAACCTATATATGTCTACGTTATCCGACAAGCAGGAGAAAAGTGAATGATCGATGTAGACAAGGCGATTGCCACCACAGTCAGGACTGGCAAGGTAGTTTTCGGAGTGAATGAAGCTATAAGAAGCACAAAAATCGGCAAAGCTCGACTTATCGTTGTGACCTCAAATACTCCATCCCATATACGCGATGATCTTAAGTACTACGGAAAGCTATCTCAAATTCCAGTTGTGACTTATAGGGGCAACAGCATCGATTTGGGCATGGTTTGTGGAAAACGGTTTGCGGTTGCTACTTTGACTGTAAAAGAGTCCGGTGATTCTGACATCTTGAAGTTAGCTGAGAAACCTAAAACAGAGGAAGACGTTACTGAAGAGGAGGCGTTTTAGAATGGCTACCGGAATCAAACTAACTAGTAAAGAAATGCGTTTCATCGCCCTTTTCGAAAGCATCACTGGTGCTTCAGTTAAAGATTGTATTCTTGACGAAAACGCAAATCGCGCCATCTTTATCGTAAAAGAAGGACACATAGGCATGGCAATAGGCAAAGGCGGCAAAAACATTCGTCTTCTAGAGCGAATGACAAGCAAAAAACACGAGATCATTGAATATTCAGATGACCCTGCTCAATTTATAAGAAACGCGTTAAAGCCCGCACATGTGAGAGAAATTAGGTTAACAGAAAAGCTTGATGGAAAATCCATCGCGGTTGTAGCAGTTGATCCTAAGGATAAAGGCGTGGCTATTGGAAGAAACGGAAGGAATGCTGAGCGAATACGCTTCTTAGCAAAGCGATACTTTCAAATTCAAAACGTGTCGATAACCTGACTTTGAACGGCGAAAACAGAGCCTCTACAAATTAACTTCATATTAGCTAGCATTTTTCGTGTTCAAGTATATCATGCTAAAAATATGGTGTTCTCTATTGTTGAGAACACTGTTCGGCAATAAACTTTTAAACATGGATTCTCGGTTTTAAGACGGCTCTATCCAAGTTGTGATCGAATGGTTGACCAGAGAATTGAGAAGCTCGCGAAACTATGCGTTCACTACAGTGTTGAAATGAACCCTGAAAAAAGTTCTCATAAGGGGAAGCGAACTAGCCTTCCCTCTGATTAACGAAATATATAAGGAGTGCTTGTTAAGCGATGCATACCCGCTAATCATGCCAAACCTAGATGTTGCATACACGTTTTACAAATACGCAAAGGAGCACCAGCTAAAATTCGTTTCACCCTTCCACAAGTTCTTGTATGAAAACATCGACATATCAATAAACGTGTGGTGCCAACCAAACCCTAAGAAACTAACAAACATAAACTCTTCAAAGATAAGAATATTTGCAGCTTCCAGAAGGGAACTATCAAAAATTTTTAGTAAACGTGCTGTCGAAGGAAAACTCAAATGGACGGTTTTGCCTTATCCTATAAACGCTCAAGTACAAGAAGCCGCCATGTCACTTGTAGAATACGAAGATTTCGTTTGCAACAGCTGTCTAATTGACAAAGAAGATCCCATCTCAGAATGGAAGAAAATACATGATCAGAAGGAGAAAATTTGTGAATTCCTAAACAAGACAAGCAAGATCCGCATAATAGGTGAAGATACAGACTTAACTTTCAATGTAGCAGGCAGAAAATGGATAAATTCTGATGGGAAAATAAGCATGCCAAGCGGCGAGGTGTTCACAGCTCCCGTTGAAAATTTGGCAAATGGCACAATTAGATTCACTTTTCCCGGAATCTTTCCAGCAGAGAAGTTGAAGACATAACGCTCACATTTAAAGATGGCAAAATTTTGAAAGCTTCAGCCACCAAGGGAGATGCCTTATTGCAGCAGATTTTGAAAATTGAAGATGCAAACCGCATTGGAGAAGCTACCATAGGAACAAATTATGGCATAACAAAATTCGTAAAAACCATGGCTCTTCAAGAAAAGAAAAATTACGGCGCTTATATATCTAAGGATTTGCTCTACCAAATGGACGATAGCCATGAACTCCAGGTTGAGAGTCAAGGTAAGCAAGTATATGAGTTATCTTCTTAGGCATAACCCTAAGGATTTGAAAATTGACGAAGAAGGTTTTGTATGTCTTGACGAGTTTCTGCGTGAACTTCGTGAGAAATACAATATCGATGAGCGTTTTATTAATGAGATAGCGAATCAAGGAGTCAGAAAACGATTTGAAATAATTGGTGATAACATAAGGGCATTGTATGGGCATTCCATTGAAGTGAACGTTGGACTCGAGGAAGATGGATCAGTTGCGGTACTTTATCATGGGACTACTCCCGAATCTGCGTCTAAAATTTTGAAGGCCGGTCTTAAGCCCACGAACAGAAAGTGGGTTCATTTGTCTCCTGCAAAGGAGATAGCGATTGAAGTTGGGCGAAGGAGAACATCGAAACCTATAGTTCTCGTAGTTAACGCGAAAGCTGCTAGAAGGAAAGGTTTAAGATTCTTCAGGGCAATAGATCGCGTATTTGTTTGCAAAGGAGTGCCTCCCGAGTACATCAAGCGTCTCTAATACTGCAAGCTGGGCTATTCAAGGCATTACCTTATAAGAATTTCAATTTGAAAGAAGTTTTTAAGAAAATCACTTTTGTGATCGTTGTTGTTTCTTAGCTAGCATTCTGTCTAAGATTGGCTTCAACTTTGCGTTTTCCGCCTTAATCTTCTCTAGTCCTAACTCTTCCAACTGCGCAGCCATCTCCTTCATTAGCTCTGCAAACTTTAGTCCTTCAGCGGCTGAAATATATTCTACTCGAAAACGCTGAGGGCTTAACCCAAGCTTTTCCAGCATAGGTGCTAAGGCATCCATGCGAGCTTTCATTCTCGCGTTACCACTGATATAATGGCAGTCATATGGTAGATGGCACGCACCGACTAGGACCATACCAGCTCCCCGTCTAAAGGCGTCTAACACAAAGTCCCTGTCTACACGACCTGAACACATTACACGAATTGGCCTAATGAGGGGGGGATATTCGAAGCGGCTTGTACCAGCTAGGTCTGCACCTGCGTAGCAGCACCAGTTACATAGAAACCCTAGAATCTTATCTTCTGGTTTCTCTTCCAATGCCGTTCTTATTTGGGCGAAAATTTGTTCATCGGTGAAGTGATTCTGTGTAATAGCGTTTGTAGGGCATTCGGCTACGCAAGTGCCGCAGCCGTGGCACATGGCTGTTATAACCTTTGCAGGCTGTTTTTCAGGGGCTTCTATGGATCCATAGGGGCATCGTTGGGCGCAAATGCCACATTTCACTTTTGTGTTTCTGCATTTTTCAGGGTTAACCACTGCGACAATGGGTTCTATTTTCCATTTTTTCTTCGAAAGTATGGTTGCTGCTCGCGCTGCGGCTCCGCTTCCTTGAGAAACACTGTATGGAATGTCTTTGGGGGCTTGACAAGCACCTGCTAAGAAGACACCGTCCGCTGGTGTGTCAATGGGCTTCAGTTTCGGGTGGCTTTCCATGAAGAAGCCATCTGCTCCCCTTGAAATGTTAAGAATTCTTGCCATGTCGCCCGCATCGGATTTGGGAACGGCTGCTGTGCATAAGACAACCATTTCGGCTGGTAGCTCAATAGGCTGTCCCAGTGTCATGTCTTCGGCTCGTATAACCAGATTTTTGGTTTCCGGATCTTCAAGGACGTGACTTGCTCGTCCACGGATGAAAGTGACGCCCAAGTTTCGGGCTCTTCTGTAGAATTCCTCATATCCTTTGAAGGGTGTTCTCATTTCCATGTATAAGAGGTAAACTTCCACGTCATCTTTGTACTTCTCTTTGAGTAGAATAGCGTTTTTCAGCGCGTACATGCAGCAGAAGCCTGAACAGTATTCGTATTTCTTGAGGTTCCGTGATCCTACGCATTGGATGAAAGCCACGCTGTGAGGCTTTTTGCCATCTGATGCTCGAATAACTTTGCCGCCTGTTGGTCCAGCTGCAAGAATGAGCCGTTCGAACTCCAACGCAGTAATAACGTTGTCATACTTTCCATACCCATACAGCGGGTCATCATAGGGCAGGTAAATGTCAAAGCCGGTTGCAGCTATTATGGCGCCAACTTCTAACTCGACTTCTTCTGGTTTTTGGTCGAAATTTATTGCTTGTCTTGCGCCGCAAGCGTCTACGCACTTGTAGCATTCGATGCAGTGGTCCATGTTAATAGTGTACACAAGCGGGACAGCCTGTTCGAATGGTATAGATATTGCTTTTCTTACCCCCATATCCATGTCCCACTCGTTTGGATACTCGATGGGACAGACGTCTTTGCATTCACCACAGCCAGTGCACTCTTTATGAATGACATATCGTGGATTTTTCCTAATCTTAACTTTGAAGTTGCCCACAAAGCCCGAAACACTAACCAAGTCGGCGTAAGATATTATTTCAATGTTGGGATGGCGGCTTACATCTACCATCTTTGGGCCTTCAATGCATATGCTGCAGTCCAAAGTTGGGAAAGTTTTGTCCAGCTGAGCCATGTGGCCTCCAATGCTTTCAGTTTTTTCAAGCAAGTAAACTCTGAAGCCCATCTCGGCCAAGTCTAAGGTTGAGTTGATTCCAGCTATTCCGCCGCCAATGACGAGGGCTTTGTTAGTGACAGGTACTTCGATTTCTTTAAGGGGGTGAAGCAGTCTTGCCTTTGCAACAGCCATTCTCACGATTTCTTTGGCTTTCTCTGTGGCTTCCTTTGGCGTGCTGGGATGACACCAAGATGAAAACTCACGGATATTTGCCATCTCGAAAAGGTAGGGATTCAAATCTGCTTCGGTACAAGTCTTGCGGAAGGTTGGTTCATGCATACGTGGTGAACATGCAGCGACTACCACTCGGTTGAGTCTGTGCTCTTTTATGCCCTTTCTGATTTCGTCTTGGCCTGGGTCGGCACATGTGTATCGGTTGTCCTTTGCATAAACCACGTCAGGCAGAGTTTTTGCATATTCTGTTAGTTCCTTTACGTCGATTACTCCAGCTATGTTGAGGCCGCAGTGGCATATGAATACGCCGATTCGAGGTTTTTCTTTGGTCATCTTCAATTGCCCTCCGCTTTGCCGTATATCTGCGAAACTATCTGCATCGGATCAACCCGCAAGCTTTTTAGAGCCAGTTCTTCAGGTGAGAACCCCATCGCTAAGCCGAGCAGTTGTGGGTAGTGAAGGACTGGAATTTTGAAGGTTTCGTTAAACATTCTCTCTATTCGAGGCTGGTTGGTGTCAAACATCATGTGGCAGAAGGGGCAAACGGTTATTAGTGCTTGGGCGCCTGCATCTTTTACGTGAACAAGTTTCTCCCTAGTAAGTTGGAGTGGAATTCTGTCGTTTACGCCTGCGATTGGAGCGCCGCAGCACGCTATCTTATCTGTATACTCCACGTATCTAGCGCCAGTTGTTTCAATTAATTTTTTGAGAGTTTCTGGGTTTTCTGGGTTGTCGAAGCCAACACCCTCGACGGGGCGTGAAACGTGGCAGCCACTGTGCTCGGTCACTTGCACGTTGGTTAGAGGCTTTTTCACCACATTCTTAATCTTCTCTAAGCCCACGTCTTCCGCTAGCAGTTGGAGAAGATGTTTAGCCTCTATAGTACCTTTAAACTCCAGACCCGTTTCTTTCAAGTAGCCATTAATTCTCTCCCTAAGCTCCTTATCTTCTCTCAATTTTTTGTTCACTTTGCGCAGAGTCCCGGCACACCCTGGACAAAGGGCAACAATGTTAAGTCCTTGTTGTTCGGCTAAGCAGAGGTTTCTAGCTGCCAGCGTAAGCATCATTTCATGGTTTATAGGGTCTATAGGAAGACCGCAGCAGTTATACTCTGGCATTTCAACCAATTCTATTCCCAGCTTAGCTAGAACTTTTCGTGTGGAAATTTCATAACTTGAAACTCGGTAGGGAATAGCACAGCCTAGGAAAAGTAAGAATTTGGAGCTTGAGCTTCTCTCAGGAGTTGTCACGTTTGCTCACCTTTCCAAGTATTTTCGAAAAACCGGTTACCTTGGCCAATTTCATCATAACCTCAGGGTTGCCCTTGGGCAGCGGGGGCAATCCAATTTGCTCTCTTTTCTTCAGTCGCAACTCTGGGATTCGGTAAGCGATGCCGCTTTCTAGAATGCTTAAACCTAAGTCTTTGAAGATTGAGGGCATTAATCCTTGTTCTGCGGCGGCATTTCTCAGTATTCGTATTACGCTTGCAACTTCTACGTCTTGGGGGCAACGATCGGTGCATGTGAAGCATGCTGCACACAGCCATAGGGTGTCGCTGGAGAGCACTCTGTTTTTTAGGCCAAGTTGTGTCATGCGGATTATTGCTCTAGGTCTGTAGGAGTCGCTGAATCTTGCAATCGGGCAGTCTGAGGTGCATGTGCCACATTGAAAACACTGCTTAAGTTTCTCGCCGCCGTGCATCTTGCCAATTTCATATTTGAAGTGAGGATCAAACTCGTGAGCTTTGATTGGCGCCATCTCCCCAATCTTTGGCTCTGATGCTTTTTCTTTGGCTTTCTGAGGCAATGTTTTCGGAGGAGGAGTGATTGCAACTTTCTTCATTGTCTTAGGAGACTCCTTTCTTGCCTTGGCTTCTGGTTTTTGCTTTGGTTTAGTTTCAGCCATTTTACTTCTTCCTCGGTTCAAAACGTTTCTTCACTGCTTCCATAGTTCTTTTTCTTCCTTTTCCACGCAACTCTTTTGCCACTTCAACTGTAGAAGCTAACTTTTCAAGAGCTTTGTTCCATGTCCCTGAACGAACCGGGGTATGACGTATTGTTGAGCGTGAAAGTTCTAACACTCCCTCTTCAGGACAGACAATGTTACACACGCCACAGTAGGTGCAGAGAAGCTCATTCACATATACCTTACCGTTTTCCTCGGAAAGATACAAAGCACCGGTTATTGGGCAAACATCTAAACAATCTCGGCAGCCAGAGGGACACTTTTCCTGGTTAATCTTAAGTTTTCCAGTGAAAATTCTTCGGACAAGAATAGCACCTTCTGGGCATTTGACTTCGCACACACGACAACAGGGACACTGTTCTTCTCTAATATCTACTGCAACTTTGTTGGTTTCAGGGTCTGACGTAACTTTGATGAGGTCTAAGGGGCAAGCTTCCTCACAGTCATTGCAATCTGTTGGACATTTTATTACGTCCACAGTAATTTCACGGATAAGTTGCGGAAAACTTTCCTTCTCCACTACAGAGGCGATATTCTCACCGTCTATAGTAACTTGCACCGCACCGTAGGGGCAGATGGTGGCGCATATGCCACAGTATTGACATTTCGCTTCATCTACGTCAATCAGGGGATGTTGAGCCTTTTGTCCCTCTTTTTTCGGTTGTCGGCTAACTGTGATAGCCTCTTTTGGACAAGTAAGGCTGCAGAGTTCGCACCCTACGCACAATTTGCGGTCAACAATTAATCTATAGCTTTTTGCGTGATGAATCCTTTCTACTATGAGTTGGTTGTTGGATTCGGTTTTTTGAATTTTCATGGGCATATTAAACATCCCACGTTGAATGTTAATTCTCTGAGAGACTTCGCTTGATGCTTGCTTATGAAAGTGTGACATATGTAACCGTATATTTTATAGTTTCTGTGTTTGTTCCGCATTTATCTTCTTAACAATCTTGAGGAAAACTCTCGTAGATGCCTTCGAATTAGAGAAAAAACGCGATGGGCAGTAGCTTCCAAAGGAAAACTTAGTGAACCATTGAGATATTTGTTTTGCTTTTGAAATTTTAATTTTCTCAAGGATTTTGCATATCAGAAAACATTCACAACATCCATAGGTACAACAGTGAAATTTATAACATTGCAAAAATTCATGGCAGACAATCTCGAAATTTTACAAAACTCAACCACGTTTTTTGTGTTAGGAGGCACAGTTCATATTTAGGCCTAAAAAATCTAGGTGAGATTACACATTACACCCGGAGAATTTCTGCCTTGTTTCGAAACGAAACGCATAAATCACGTGAATTGGTTTTTATCCAACTAGGTCGGGCGATAGCTCAGCTTGGTAGAGCTTCCGAGTTTGCCAGCGTGCCTGGCAGACGGAGACGCTGTAGAGGCCTGCCCGTAAGGTAGGCATCACCCAGCCTGCCGAGCATACAGCCAATTAGGCAGAAACCGGATTGTCGCAGGTTCAAATCCTGCTCGCCCGACCAGAAACCACTCTGTCAGCAAAGGACTGAACCCAACTTAGTATTCCGCTAATTGTTATATTTTCGCATAAGAATAGACTATTAAAACCCAATGTCCTGTTGTATAAATGGAAAACCGAACATGAAAATACAGAGGAGAACGTGTGCTCGAATGAAACCGTTCTCGATGTCAAAGAAAACCGTCTACACAGTAATAATCACACTGTTTCTATTGATCATATTATCGCTGAAAGTTGAGAATCAATCAGTTAAAGCAGAACCTGATAATATAACCGTTCCAGACGATTACGCGAAGATACAATGGGCTATAGGAAATGCTACTGCGGGAGACACCATTTTTGTACGTAACGAAACATACTATGAACATCTAAATGTAAACAAGCCTCTAACTCTTGTTGGAGAAAGTAAAGAGAGCACCATCGTCGACGGAAGTGGAACAGGAACCGTTATCAAGGTAACTGCCAGGAACGTGGTCATTAGCGGGTTTACTGTACAAAACGGCGGATCTCAGCCAGGGCCTTCATATGCGGGTATTTGGATTTCAAGACCCACAAACCTTACTGGTAACCACATAACAAAAAATTCTATCGGCATCTATGTAAATTCCTTTAAATGTAACATTGCAGAAAACAGCTTGACAAATAATGGACATGGCATATCCCTACATTCTTCCTCTGAAGTAACGGTTGAAGCGAATCACTTCACTGCAAACACGTTCGGCATCTCTTTAGTTGCTTCTTCCTCTAATAACGTGATTGTGGATAATAATGTCACAAAAAGCTATTCTGGCGGTCACGGAATTTTCGTGTCAGACTCCTTTGATAACGCGATTTCCAAGAACTACCTTATAGGCAATTTCCATGGTATGTGGCTGTCAAGCTCATCTAACAACTCGGTTTTAGAGAACACAATAGCTAACAACAAACTGCTTGGCATTGAACTCGCCAATTCTCCAGACAACACCTTTTATCACAATAACTTCATCAACAATGGGCTTCCTCCTCACGCGCCCAGCATAAAGCATGTAACCATTGATAGCAAATCAGAAAGCATTTGGGATGATGGCTATCCTTCTGGAGGCAACTACTGGCACGACTACACCAATGTCGATGAGGAGAGTGGTCCAAATCAAGACCAAGCCGGCGGAGACGAAATATGGGACGACTCATACGTCATAAACGAGAACAATCGAGACAGATACCCATCTGTAAGGCCTTATGGTGATATTTCTCACGTAATATCTGATGAAGAAGGGTTGAGTGCACAAGCTGGTCCAGATAGAAGTGGGAAGGTAGGAACAACTGTTTCTTTTGATGCAAGGGACTCCACCGGCAATATTGTAGCCTATGAGTGGGATTTCGGAGATGGAACGACTGGAACAGGTGTCACACTTAACCATACATACCATGAAACTGGAACATACACAGTAACTCTAACTATAAGGGATGCGGCGGGAAACATCGACAAAGATCAACTAACTATCACAGTTATCACAGACAACACATCGCCACTATTTGACTCCTCCTCTCTATGGATCAGCGCATTAGCTGGAGTGATCGTGATAGTTATGGTAGCAGCGCTATTTTGGAAACGTAAGGCGAGAAACAAGAGGAGGCGGCCTCGCAAGCATTATTAGTTGTCAAAATATTGCCTCTCTTACATCACAGACACTCTAGAAAGTAAGCCCAAGGAGCCAAGCAGACTCAATTCTTACTTGGGTGAGACAGCTTGTAGGAAGACATGACATTCCGAAACCGTAATATTGGTGTTGCTGAAGCACTCCTTAAACGATCTCTAACATTTGTTTCTAAAGGTTGACATGGTTATCTCAGTCAACATTGACGTGTATATAGAAGATAAATCCATAACCTTTTTTACTCTGTGTACGAAGAGTTTCTTAGTCCTGAAAGGAGAAAGGAGTTCCGTCTGAATGAAAAGATTAGTGGTGGTTCTCGAAGAGCGATTCACCTGTCCATTTTTGCTGTTTTGTGTGTACCCCCACTGTTTTCGTCAAAACCTCTTTTTGGTAGTAAGAAAGGAGGAGGAACACTTTGCATAAAAGAAAACTCTCTCCACCCCGCCTACGCGTATTCTCTTTCGTAGTGTTGTTTCTTTTGGTTGGCGTATTGTTCCTCGGATTGGTGTATGCAGGTCCAGCTCCTAGTGTGATCAGTCAGCCTTCAAACTATATTGATGTTAATGGGGAGTGGATAAATGAGCCAAACGCTTGGGACTGGAACAATTCAACCTATGCCGATGAAACCCAGCTGAGAGTTATTAATAATATATATTGGTCAGGTTTTAACGCTACGGATTTAGGGCCAATCAACAGGGTTGATCTCAGGATTGTGATTACTCTCGCAGGACTTACGAACGATTATGTAACACTGAAATATTATGTAGGTGGAGTTGAAGGAGATCCGTGGACCTCGATTACATCTTCAGTTACTCAACAATGTTTTAGTTTAGACAATGCCACGGAACCGAACGACGGATCCTGGTCTTGGGCCGACATAGGCAGTTTAGAAATCCGTCAGATAGGAACACAAACCAAAGGACCGGATCCCCTAACTGCGTATAGAACTCATGAAGTTTGGGCAGTTATATATTATGGCCAGCCACCAGTGGCCTCCTTTACCTACACACCAGAATATCCGTACACTGGCGAAACCGTAACCTTCAATGCCTCAGCCAGCTACGACCCAGACGGCTACATAGTTAGCTACGAGTGGGACTTTGGAGACGGAACCAATGGCACTGGCGAGATCGCAACCCACATCTATGCTAACGACGGAACCTACACAGTTACACTCAACGTAACCGATAACCACGGACTATATGACATCACTTCTAAGGGCGTCACAGTGCTTAATAGACCGCCAATAGCCTCCTTCACCGAATCCGCAGAAACCGTGCTAACGGCGGAGCCTATTTACTTTGATGCTTCAGCAAGTTATGATCCCGATGGCACAATTGCCAGTTATTTCTGGGATTTTGGAGATGGAAGCAATGCCACTGGCGTAATCGTGGAACATGCGTACGCCGACGATGGAACTTATACGGTAACATTGACTGTTACCGACGACGATGAAGCAACAGACACAACCATGTCGACTAAGACTGTTTTGAACAGATATCCAATTGCATCCTTTACAGAGTCCGCTGAAACTGTTTACACCGGCGAAACTATTACATTTAACGCATCTGACAGCTATGACCCAGACGGTACTATTACAAGTTACTTTTGGGATTTCGGCGACGGAACTAACGCAACAGGTGTCACCGTAGAGCACACGTATGCTACCAACGGAACCTTTATCGTTACTCTAACTGTAACGGATGATGATGGAGCATCGGATTCGGCATCCTCCATCAAAACAATCCTTATGAATGAAACTCCAGTTGCATTATTCACCGAATCTGCAGAAACTGTCTATACTGGTGACGCTATCACATTCAACGCTAGCGACAGCTACGACCCTGACGGTACTATTGTCAGCTACGAGTGGAATTTCGGCGACGGAGCCAACGCCACTGGTGTTATTGTGGAACACACGTATATGGATGATGGCGTTTATACTGTTACCCTAACGGTTACAGATGACAAAGATGCAACCGACACCACAACCTCAACTAAAACGGTTTTAAACAGCCCCCCAGTTGCATCCTTCACCGAATCAGCGGAAACTGTCTATACAAACGACGCCATAGCTTTCAACGCTTCAGAAAGTTATGATTCAGACGGCAATATTGTTAGTTACTTTTGGGATTTCGGCGACGGAACAAACACAACTGGAGCAATTGTTGAACACTCATATGTTGATGATGGAAACTACACGGTCACCCTAACAGTAACAGACGACGACGGAGCAACAGATTCTACATCTGCCACTAAGACTGTTTTGAACCGAGCACCGGTTGCATCATTTACCGAGTCTGCCGAAACAGTGTATACTGGTGAAGCTATCACTTTTAACGCAAGTGACAGTTACGATCCTGACGGGGTTATTGTTAGTTACTTCTGGGACTTCAGTGACGGAACCAATGCAACAGGGGCTATTGTAGAACATACTTATGCTGACGATGGCAACTACACCGTCACTTTAACGGTAACTGATGATGACGGGGCTACTGCTTCAACCTCAGCAACCAAGACTGTTCTGAATAGTCCTCCCGTTGCCTTCTTCACCGAGTCTGCTGAAACAGCTTATACCAGCGAGACAATTACTTTCAACGCGTCGGGTAGTTATGATTCCGATGGCACTATTGTTAGTTACTTCTGGGACTTTGGCGATGGAATGAACGCGACAGGCGTGGTAGTAGAGTACGCATATGCCCAAGATGGTAACTACACAGTAACCCTTACTGTAACAGATAATGATGGCGCAACTAACACTGCTACCTCGACAAAAACCGTACTGAATCGACCTCCTGTTGCCATTTTCACCGAGTCAGCTGAAACCGTGCTTACTGGTGAGACTATCTACTTTAATGCTTCTCAAAGCTACGACTTAGATGGGTGGATTGTTAGTTACTTCTGGGATTTCGGCGACGGAACAAATGCTACCGGTGTTGTTGTAGAGCACACGTACTCTGATAATGGAGTGTATACGGTAACCTTGACGGTCACCGATGATGATAACGACACCGCCACGACCACAGCCACCAAGACTGTGTTGAACCGCCCTCCTGTGGCAAGCTTCACCGAGTCTGCAGAAACTATGTACACTGGTGAGATTATCTATTTCAGTGCCTCTGGCAGTTATGACGCGGATGGTACCATAGTGAGTTATTTCTGGGACTTTGGAGATGGAAGTAACGCAACTGGCGTCACTACACAACATGCCTATGCCGATGATGGTAACTATACTATTACTTTAACTGTGACAGACGACGATGGAGTATCTTCATCAACATCTGCCACTAAGACTGTTTTGAATAGTCCTCCCGTTGCCTTCTTCACCGAGTCTGCTGAAACAGCTTATACCAGCGAGACAATTACTTTCAACGCGTCGGGTAGTTATGATTCCGATGGCACTATTGTTAGCTTTTTCTGGGACTTTGGCGATGGCGCAAATGCTACCGGTATCATTGTGAACCATGCATATGTTGATGATGGAGTCTATACTGTCATTCTAACCGTAACAGATAATGATGGCGCATCAGCATCAGCATCCGCCAGCAAAACTGTCCTAAATAGGCCACCAGTTGCCATATTCACCGAGTCCGCGACGACAGTGCTTACAGATGAGGTCATCACATTCAACGCCTCAGCCAGTTACGACCCCGATGGTACCATAGTGAGTTATTTCTGGGACTTTGGAGATGGAGTCAATGGCTCGGGAGTCATTGCAAATCACTCCTATGCAAATGATGGCACATACACGGTCACTTTAACAGTGACGGACAACGATGGCGCAACTGCATCAACCAACGCTACTAAGACGGTTTTGAACAGACCTCCGGTAGCCGTATTCACCGAGTCTGCAACAACAGTGCTTACAGGTGAAGTAATAACATTTAATGCGTCCAGCAGCTATGATCCTGATGGAGCCATTGTTAGCTACTTTTGGAACTTTGGCGACGGCACAAACACTACTAATGTCATTGTGTCTCATGCATACACAGAT
>JAOZHR010000006.1 GCA_026014805.1 Candidatus Bathyarchaeota archaeon
AAAATCCTCGGCGGAGGAATGCGCCAAGCTGGCATAATAGCCGCCCCTGGAATAGTTGCTCTTGAAAAAATGATTGACAGACTAGAAGAAGACCATAAAAACGCGAGGGTATTGGCTGAGGGATTAGCTCAGATAAATGGTATCTCAATTGAGCTAGAGAATGTGCAGACAAATATAGTTCACTTCAACGTAAGCGAATTACCAGTCACCTCAGATCAATTCGCTTCAAAACTGAGAGAAAATGGGGTACTTGCACTACCACGAGACAAGAAACGATTGAGGATGGTCACGCATAGAGGAATCGAAAAGGAAAACGTTGACAAAACACTAAACATAGTCGACAGTATCGTGAAGAAACTACATGGATAAGCGACAACCCCGTCCTATTATGACTTTTCATACACGCGAGGTCATAAATAGATCTAAGATACCATTTTTCTCTCCTTCGGAAACTGCTCACACTCTCTCTTATCGAGTATTTCCCGTAGATGCTGAATAACCATCCAGATTTCATAATAAGTGTTATAGAGAGGTGTAGGAGCGATCCTTATGATGTTTGGAGGTCTATAATCAGGGACCACACCTCTGGCCCTTAAAGCTTCACTTATCCTCAGGCTTTCTTCGTGTTCAATCGCAACATGTCCACCTCTGCGCTGAGCTTCTCTCGGTGTTCCAATTGTAAAATTATAAGGGTACCCAGAGAGAACTTCGTCAATCAAATACATCAGATATGACGTCATCTTCAGAGACTTCTTTCTTATAGCGTCTATCCCAGCTTCGAGAATTATCTCAAGGGAGCCTTCAATCGGTGCTGAACTCAAAATCGCAGGCGATGATATCTGCCATCCTCCTGCACTCTCGGAATGCTCAAAACTGAGAGACATATCGAACTGTTTATCTTTAACCTGTCCAAACCAACCAGCAAGCGCAGGCTCACAGCCAAAGTGCTTCTTGTTCAAGTACAGAAAGGCTGCACCACCAGGTCCCCCGTTCAGGTACTTGTAACTGCACCAAAGGGCAAAATCCACATCCCATTTATCAAAATAATGTTGCACAACACCCACAGAGTGGCAACAATCGAAACCTATTGATATTCCCAACTTATGTGCTTCCTCCGTGAGATATTGCATGTTGAGGAGTTGCCCACTTCGGTATAACACTGAAGGAAGAAAAACCAGTGCAACTTCCTCATCCATCAATGCAACAATTTTCTTCTCGTTCAAAAATCGGCCATCTTCGCTTGGAACAAGGATGAGATTTTCCATGGGACTTAATCCCTTAAGTTCTATTGCACTCCTCAAAGCGTATATGTCTGATGGAAAATCAAGCTCATCTGCAAGTATCTTTTTCCTTTTCCCATTAGGCTGATAAAAGGTATTCACAAGTGAGTGTATATTAACTGTAGTAGTACCTGTAGCAACGACCTCCTCAGGTTCTGCACCAACAAGTCCTGCGCACATGGCACCCAGTTCCTAAGCAAAATGGAGCCATGGACGCTTCGCTTCGAGCCATCCCCTTATACCAAGGGTCTTCCACTCATTTAATACTCGAAAAAGTGAACTCTCAGAATCCTTGGATAAAAGACCGAGAGAATTCCCATCCATATAAATTGCACCTTCAGGACCGTAAAATCTCTGCCGAAACCTTGCAAGAGGATCCTCAGAGTCAAGATCATGTGCATAATCCTCAGTTGTCTTAAACTTACAATTCATTATCGCATCCACTTCTCACTCTGCGACACTAAAATACAACATCTGAACGATATTTCACTTTCGCACCAACAGCACTTCTTTTTTACTTAAAATGTGTGCTAACCTTTTTTGACGAACAAATGTGAATCATCTAAAAAGGGGCAGAGGAATTCCAGCGCAGAGCGCACCGCGATTTAAACATGTCAGCACATCTGCCAATGCAAAATAAAAATGAGAAATTGTGGCGATATCTCCACTGTGATGGCTTTTCAGATCCCACCCACCACTATCTTTTTGTAGTTGTGATCGATGCGTACAGTCTCTGAGGAGTGATCAATGACAAAGGAACTAATCAAAACGATTTTCGCTCGACGCAGTATACGCAAATACACTTCTAAACCGGTTAACCAGAAAGACATTAGAACAATGTTAGAAGCTGCCATGGCGGCCCCTTCAGCTTCAAACCGCAAGCCTTGGCACTTCATCGTATTAACCAATCGGAAGATGCTGGACAATCTGGCTAGAGTTCATCCCTATGGCAAGATGTTATTCGAAGCGCCCCTCAGCATAGTAGTATGCGGCGACAAAACCACATCACCTCGCTATTGGGTGCAAGATTGCTCCGCAGCTACGGAGAATCTTCTCCTAGCAGCGGCTGCGTTGGGTCTTGGCGCGGTCTGGCTTGGTGTTCATCCTAGGGAAAACCGGCTGAGAGGTCTCATTAGGAAAGTGCTGAATATTCCAGAGACCAGTGTTCCCCTTAACTTGATCTCTATTGGCCATCCGGCTGAAGAGAAAGAACCACGCACACAGTACGACGAACTGCGAGTGCATCATGAACACTGGTAGTATAACTAAAGACAGGGAGTTTGGATGGTGGACTCTGTTGCTCTTACGAATTATGAGGGTGATGTTAGGAAGGCTCTTGAAAGTGGTATTAGACTAATAGGTGGTTTCGGAGTCTTAAAATCACCTCTCATAATAAAGCCTAATATCTGTACACATGTGGACAAGACAGGATTTGCTGTAACCAATGTAGAGGTAGTTGAGGCCTTAGTAAGACTGCTTCTCAAAGAGGATGAGAACCTATTGATTAAGATAGTAGAATCAGACAGTGAATCCAAGTTTGCTGATGAAGCTTTTGAAAAATTCGGGTACAAAAAGTTAGAAGAAAAAATGAAGAGCTCAGGCTTCGACGTATCTCTAGTCAATCTCAGTCGTTCCCCAACTGTCTCGACTAATCTGAAAGGACTTTACTTCAATAATCCTGAACTTCCTAGCATAATCGTAAGACCGAGATACTTCATCTCGCTAGCTGTTGCGAAAACCCACCCTTTAACCTTCGTAACTGGAACCTTGAAGAATCTCTTCGGCCTCCTTCCAAGAAAAGACCAATCATCTTACCATGCCCATATTAATGACGTAATCGTTGACTTAAACAGGCTTGTAAGACCAGACCTGTGCATCGTTGATGCAAGAGTGGGGTTAGAAGGTTGGGCAGGCCCGAAAACAAGGCGTATTAACATGTTTATCATTGGAAAGAAACCAGTGTCCGTGGATGCTACCATGGCTAGAGTTATGGGGTTCGAACCAGAGAAGATTCACCATCTTGCGAAAGCAGAAAAATATGAGCTCGGCACGCTGGATCCGAAGGTTTTAGGGAACAACGTCAAGTCTGCAAAAGTTAAGTTTAGGTCACCATGAGATTTGTCCCCGGACGCCCTTCTTCAATGATTATGCACACGTTGCGTGCTTAGAAAAAACCAGGAGTATGAGGGGCCGGTCCATTACAGGAGGGTTCAAATCCACCCCCAAACCCAAACATGTATTGCATTGTATTATACTATAATGCACTAGCGCGGGCTACCATTTTTGCAACGACTACTGGAGCCTAGAAGAGATAACTAGGATTAAAGTATTTAACAGCGCACATCCAAATCAGAATGTAAGGTAGGTTCAGGAAATGACTACGAGCAAAGAGAAACAAGATAAGCACTTTCCCCCCTTTGCGCATGATAACCTGTTCAGAAGGTTGTTCAGTAACCCAAACAAATTTTATCGCTACGTCTCAAGTGGTCAGGCGGTTGCTGACCTTGGCTGTGGTCCAGGTTATTATACGCTCGCTTTGGCTGAATGCGTTGGTCCCGAAGGCATGGTCTATGCAGTTGATTCGGATGAAAAGGTCATCCGAGCGGTGGAAAAAAAGGCGGACAAACGTGGTTACCACAACATTGAAGCGCGCGCTTCATCCGCTTCCGACTTGAGCTTCATAGAAGACGGGTCGGTTGACTTTATTCTTGCCAATGGACTGTTATGTTCCGTGGCGCCAAAACATCACGAGTCAGCTGTGAACGAAATGAGGCGTATCCTCAAGCCAAATGGACAGGCGTACCTTAGTGCGGCCAAAGGTTTGTTCAGTTATATGGACAAGGCGGAGTGGGAGAAAATACTTGAAGGGTTCAGAGTCGAGCGAAGGGGTGATCCTATGATGGGCGATAGATGGGCGGTTGTTTCCAAAAAACAGCAGTAAACATATGTAAAACCCAAACACTTAAAATATCAAGTTTATGTGCGCTTAAAAAAGGGATTTTGCGGGAGACATCTCCACGGTATGTGGGTTCAAATCCCATCCCCGGCTTCCAGAATCTAATTTAGAGCTTAATTTCGCGTGCACATTTCTGGTGCTTCCTAGGCTTTAACATCGATGCAGGCACACTCTACAAAAACGCGAACGTAAGTAGAATGAACAACGGCAAAAACCCTATAATTGCAGCTAAACTGGTGCTTCTCCATGAGAGCATTTCTGATGTTCGAACGGCGAAAATAACGAGTATCAAAGGCCACAAAACTAAGGGAATAACAAAGCCAAAGATCAAGAAAATCACATTAAGCAAAAGCGAATTTTCAATTTGAAGACCGATCTCCAACAAGTCAACGGCGATTGTTATTAATGAAGGTAGAAAAACAAAGCCTAACAAAGATGCTATTCTAGAGTGACTGCTTGTTCCACCGAGTTGCCGTGCTGCCACATGCACTAAAACAGACATTATCAACCAGAAGAGCAGCGCTGCAGGGATTATCAGTACTGTCCTAGAAACAAGTTCTAATGGTTCGCCGATGCTAAAAGGAACGAAACTCCAACGTGTAGGAACAAAATCTGCTAGAGAGAATACAACAGTCCGAACTATCCATGCAACAGAAATTAATACGACGGAAACCAAAGAAAACAAGATTGATTGATCATAGCTGACTTCTTCGAACGTGCGTCGCGGATGTAAGAACGTTCCGCCGAAGAATCGCCTAAAATGCCCCCAAGAGAAGGCACTCAGGCGTCCGCTTAAGTAGAGATCGATGAAAATCATGAAAAAATAGGGTATGGACAAATACTCTGCTGCAATCACGGGATAGTTTAAGAAGAAGGGCTTTAAGATTGTTTCATTAAGTGGATTGAGAGTTGTGTCATTGAGGATAGTTATCAGTAGAAGCATGAAGCCAAACGTTATGCTGAAACCGAATTGAACTATGAAACTTCTCTTTCTTAGGAAAATCGCAGGAATCTGCGAACCTCCCAAGAAACTCACTATGGAAAGACCATAAACGAAAATTATTATTTGCTTTACACGGTCATCCGACGGCACAACACCCGAGAGGTCCATGATGCTTTCCACAGCACTTGTAAGGAGAATGGAGTAGCAAACAAGCAAAATCCAACCAACTACAATACACACGTAACTTCTTGTTGAAGGCTTCAAATCTGCATCGATTCTCCTTTGGAGGTTGGAATAAATGTTCCTATTTCCTTAGCAGCGGGTTGATATTAATATTTTATCGGAAGGTCTCATAGTCGCTCTACTGTTAGTTAGCGCAATTTCATGTTGAAACGTGTCTCATATTTTACACCGAATTTTTCTTTAATTCGTGGCTAAGGTAGTCACAGTTTTCCTTTAACCTGGAATTTGCGAAGGGCAGCTAGGTAAGCAAATGCACCTACAATGGCGAAAGGCACGCTTGCAAGAAGAATTTTAGCTAGAAAGCCGAGTTCAATAGGAACACCTGCAAAAGTATACTGGCGAAGGGCTTCGGCAGCTAAACTTAATGGGTTCGCAGCAACAACGATAATTAACGCAGGCGGCAGGTAATTTTGAATAACTTCGATAGGGTAGTACACCGTACTTAGGGTGAGGAGAGCGATTTGCACAATGTTTTGGAAGGCAAAGAAGAATTCTCCATGTGTTGATGCAACTGCGGCAAGTGTAGCTGCGATGCCAGCGAGCCCCATGGCCAAGATGAAAAGGAAAGGCAGCAACATGAAGGCACTCCAGATTGCATGAGCCGGAAGAACGATTAGTGCAATTGCCATTAGAGAACTTGCGTACACTAGGGCAGCTGCGCCTCCAGCGAGCAAATAAGCTATAACTAGACCGTGAGTGCTGATTGGAAGGGACAGTTCATACTGGATTACACCTTCACGAAGAGCCAGCCAAATTCGTCTGCCTGTGTCCATGGAAGCAGCGAAAAGCCCCATAATTATGACTGCGGGGACAAAGTATACGAAGTAGTCGAAAGTCATCATTCTCTTGTAGACAAGTGCAACGACAAGCATGTCAGAGAGATTAAGACTTAGGAGCACTGCCATGAGCCATTTTGTTCGAAAGAAATAGGAGAAGTCGTTGCGTGCTATAGCAAGAACAACGCGAATCTCACTCATGCACTCTTAACTCCTTCTACGAGTCTCTGAATTAGAATCAAGCCTAAACCTAATGTGCTAACCGATAGGGCTGTCAGTACAGCCACTGCATAATAGGGATTCATGAGAAAACTTGGATCAAATCCTAGGATAAGACGAGTCAAGTCTGATCCGTATGTGAGTGGGCTGAACAGTGCAACTGAGGCGTACTGGGGAGGCAAGAAAATGAAGGGGTACAACACCGTGCTAAAACGAATTATTATGGTGCTTAGGCCTGTGACGATTGCAGTATAAAGGTCAGACGACTTGAAAGCTATGAAAGACAAGCCTAGCATCAAACCTGCTACACCGAAGCCAAGAAAAAACAGGGCAAACACGCAAGCAACTGCAGAAACCCATGTGAGGTTTCCGATGATTAGCAACGTGACGGTCAATGGGACTGCAAGCATTAGTGCAAGCTCTGCTCCGCCTTGCAAGGCAATACTCATGAATAGTTTTGTCCGTGAAATGGGGAGGCTAAGCAGGTAGGGCAATCGTCCTTCATGGGCGTGTTCAACAAAGTGACGCCCTGTGTGGGATGCCATATCAAAAGTTATCATAATCACCAAGCCAACCGCGTAGAATTGAAAATAGTTGTCTATACCTGTAACGAGTTGAGAAATCATTACGCCATATACGCTGACTTGAACAAGGAAGACAGCCCATCCCATGATAATCCAGACAGGCGGCTTAAGTTCCTGTTTTAGATCGAACCAGACAAGGCGAAGTACGTTCCTCATCTACTCTCCTCTTTCAAGACTCTTCCTGTGAAGTGGAGGAAAACATCGTCTAGAGATGGTTCAGTTATTCTTATAGAAAGGATGCGGGCTTTGTTTTGGTAGCATATGTCTGTCATTCTTGGCACCCATGATTCTGCCATTGACACATATGCTTTGAATCGGTTTGCACCTGAGTTGGTTATTTTTACTGTGCCTTCTATTTGGCTTAGGGACTGTTCTATGATTTGGATATCTGTGGTGTCGATTTCAAGTTCAACTATGTCGCCGCCTATGATGCTGTCTTTCAGTTGTCTAACAGTGTCGCATACGACGAATTTTCCCTCATCAAGTACGGTTACGCGGTCAGCTAAGTATTCAGCTTCGCGAACCTCATTCGTAGCAATGAGAATTGTTGAGCCTTCTTCTCGTAGTTTGAGGATTTGTGCCCAGATTTTACGTTTCCCACGCAGGTCTACTTGACTTGTGGGCTCATCTAGTATGGCGAATTTTGGGCGTTGAACGAAGATTTTGGAGATTTCTAACCGTTTTGCTTGTCCACCTGATAAGTGCATAAAGAGTTTGTTTCGGGCATCCCAAAGTTCCAGGTCTTTGAGGATGTTTTCTATTAAAGTGTCACGTCTTGCTTTTGGAACACCACAAACGCTTGCGTGGAATCGTAGTATATCGGCGGGTTTGTGGCGCCAGAAACCTCTTGCCTCTTGAAATGCTATGCCTAGAATTTTGCGTACACTTGTGGATTGACTAGTTATACATAGACCCATAACTTTTGCTTGCCCAGATGTTGGTTTAAGAACTGTGGCGAGGATGAGAAGGAGGGTTGTTTTCCCTGAGCCGTTGGGACCGAGGAGCACCATGATTTCGTTTTCATCGATGGTGAAATCTAAGTTTTTGAGGGCGTATGTTTTGCCATATTGCTTTGTTAGATTTTTTGTTTCAACGGCGTACATGATAGTATTCCTGCATCAAGGCTACTATGAAAGGCTAAAAGGGTAATATGGGTCTGGAAAATAAACTTGGCGGTTATTTTTTGTGTCGCTTAATTCTCTCTCGTCTTTGTGTTTTTCGGCGCCATTCTCGTTTTTTCTGTGTCTTTATACGCGCTCTGCTGAAGCGGTGATTTGGACTGGCTTCTTCTCGGTATTGAGTTATATTTCTGTAAAAGGTCGGATAATCTATTTGATTTTGTTGGAGAGCCGTGATGTTCTGGTTTAGCTGTTTTCTGGTTTCTGAATCTGATATTTTTTCAAAGATGTCAGAGTAGACAAGATAGGCGGCGTGAAATTGAAAATCAGATGGATTGTCGATTAAGAGTTTTTCTGGAAGGGTTGACGCACTATTGTTAGATTCTTCGGTCATGGTTCTCCAAGCTTTTGTGATAGTTTAGAAGGCTTGCCTTTTATAGATAGCGCTTATTGCTGCAACAACCCGTGACCTCCGAGTCTAACCAATTAAAAAACTCAGAAGAATATGAAGACGTTAAACACAAGACACCAAATACGCTTGGCGTCCATTAACTACCATTTAGAACAAGTAGTAGACAACCTAGTCCTCTAGCCACACGCGCAAAGATTTGGTGGGGCTGGCCGGATTTGAACCGGTGACCTCTCCCCGAAACCATGTTAATGCATGGTTCCTACGGGTTTCTCTAGCATTCACCGCTCCAGAAATTCGTCATCCCACACGAGCGGTCCGCAAACCCGTCCAAATACTTCTGGAGCCCGTCGTCATACCTGGCTAGACTACAGCCCCACCACAACCACAAACACAACAACAGAAAATATATGCCTTACGTAACTCCACTAAACATTCAACCTCCCAACAAGCCTTTGCTTCCTCTTATGACTCAATAATTTAATCGTTTTTTCCCTCCGTACTGCCTCCTTACGCGAACCAATCTTCTCAACGTAAACAACTTTCATAGGCCTGTGTATCCGAGTATACCTAGCACCAATCCCCTTCTTGTGTTGTTTAAAACGAGACTCTACATCCTTAGTATATCCGGTATAATAGCTTCCACCTTCGCAAAGAAGCATGTAGACATAGTAAGCCATCATAACATCAACTGTCCATATGCATGAAAATGCTAAAAACACTTTTTATCAATGTAACCACAAAAAGAAGCCCCATGGGAATAAAATACTACGAAGCCCCTGATGTAAAACAGCTCGTAAATACAATAATAGCAGAACTAAGATTCGCCCACATTAACTCTCAACACATATATTGCTTCAGAAGCAATGGCTCCAAATCAAAACGCACAATAGCCCGAATCCACAGCCTAGAAAAACTCTGGCAAAAAGCTCTTCAAACACACCCACGATATTTAATCGAAGTAATTGCTGAAAGATACGACAAACTCAGCCAAACAGACCGAGAAAAAGTCCTAATCCACGAATTACTCCATATACCCAAAGGATTCTCAGGAGGCTTCAGACCACACAAAGGCTACATAAACAAGAAAACTATAAACAAACTCCATGAAACCTTTGAACATCACAAAAAGGCCCACGAAATAATCCACTGAGCGAAAGATTAAAGAACCCAAAAAGCACGCTCTATATAGGTTGCCGGCCAAAGGGCGCGGGACCCACCCGATCCCATCCCGAACTCGGAAGTTAAACCGCGCTCCGTTTCAGGTGTTAGTGTGGTCTTCGGCCACGTGAAGCCAGAAAAGCTGGCAGCCCTCTTTCAACCGTCTTGTGAAAACCTAAGATTTATAACCTAGTGAATATAGTCTTCTGAAATTGTGGCGGAATTGATACAACTAGAAACGCTGCCAGCGCAATTCCTTCCAGGACAAGATAGCCTAAGCATGGTATTCCAAGTAATCTTCATGCTTCTCTTCGTAGTCATGATCTTCTACGGACAAAGAATACAAATGTATATCATGATAAGAGAAATCGAAGGCTCCTTGCTCCGCCTTAAATTCATACGAGACGAAGGACGCAAGATCGCGATAAAAACGATAAAAGAAATAGGAAAACCCGAAATAGACCCTACAGAACGAGTTAACCAATTCCTAGAACACGTAACAATTCTGCCCCAAAGCATGGACCCAGCCGGTATCGTATGGAAACTTGAACACATACTTGACGTACGAGAAACCCGCTTCAAAGACGAAGTCAAATTAATGGCACCAGCAGCAGATGAAACCAACGTAAACAATTTGGAAAACACCTTAGAAGCAGCTGCAGCGTTAAATATAATCTACAAAGTTATACGCCACTTCTATATCTTAGGAAAGAAAACACTCAGCCTTTACATCATTATGCAAATACAAATGATACTCCCATTGATTATGCGAGAGGCAGAAGCCTACGCAAGCGCCCTCAAAGCTTTCTCGTACGGTCAACCCATTGGCGATGGTGCTGGTGCCCTCGTCGCAGCTAAGCTAATGCATGGACACAGAAAAAAGAAAATTGAAAAAGATTGCGTTGTAGCCAAAGTTCCGTTAGAAGGACGAACTGCATATGTAATAAAGGCAGAGGGTCCAGGCGGTAATGTGGGAAAGCCCGGAGAAGCAATAAAGAGAGTTATTGAAGAGAATGATGGGAAAATCTCTACAATAATCATGATAGATGCCGCTTTGAAGCTTGAAGGCGAAAAGCTTGCAGATGTAGCTGAAGGAGTAGGAGCAGCTATTGGCGGACCAGGAACGGAACAGTATAAAATCGAAGAAAGCATTCTGAAATATAAAATTCCAATAAACGCTGTAATAATTAAAGAAGACATCGGTGACGCAGTGTCACCAATGAGAAAAGAAATTTTTGACGCAACCGATGTTGCAGTTGAACGAGTTAAACGTGTAATTAAAGAGAGAACAAAGGAAGGTGACACTGTGATAATTGCTGGAATAGGAAACAGCATTGGGGTGGGGCAGTAAAATGGGTGGAGAAGCAGAAAAGGCTGTAAGAAGATTTTCTTCAATTGTACTTATTGTTATTATTGTTGCGCTAGTCTTGTCCTCAACCGCATTATACCAAGCATACGAATTGTTTCTAAGTAATGATCCTACTGCAGGGTATTATTTGCTAATCGGCTTTATTGGAATGGCCCTATCTGTTTACATGCTGATTCAAACTAAAAGACGAATGCAGAGATTCACTTTGAAAACGCAGCCAATCACAACAACGATAGTTTGTTCCAAATGTGAGTTTAAAAATGTTAGAAACTTCGAACGAGGTGACTATATACTTAAGGAGCTTGGATCATGCACGAAATGCGAGGGAACTATGATGATTTCTGCAATATACCGTGAAGTCCAAGAGAAGAGAAAAGAAGAGAAAATCTTCACCTAAGTTAAAACTATACATCCGTTTTTCACCACCAAAACTGTGTGTTCCGCTTGTGCTACAGGTTTTCTGCTGGCTTCAATGAAGATAGGATAAGACGTGAGACATCTGGATCGAAGGAGTTCCTGAAATGCAGCTACGTAGTTTTCTTGGGGCACGACGCTGTTCAACCAGCGTTCCGAAAATGGTAAAGTCATGAAGTTAGCTTCGATGTAGCTAAGGAGGCGTTTTGCGTGTGCCTTCTGCAACGGCTTGCGTTTCACAAATCTAAAGATTGTTGTTTCATCTCCATCTTTCACTTTACCAGCTGCGTTAGCAACGGTTACGAAGGGTTCGAGTGCCACTACTTCGCCTTCTCTTATTTTAGAGCCTATAATGTGTGCAACATTTGGCAAAGACTTCCCAGTGTGAATCAAATAGCGCCCAATTTGATGCCCTGTCAAATTTGAAACAGGTTTGCATCCATATGCTTTAATAGTCTTTTGGATTGCTGAGCCTAATTTCGATGTTGATATTCCAGCATAAATAGTTTTAACTCCAACTTTTAGAGCCTCTTGGGCTGCTCGCATAAGGTTTTCATGTTCTGGATTGAAACATATTGTAACCGCGGTGTCTGCAATGTAGCCATCTAAGTGTGCACCGATATCTACTTTTACAAGTGAGTTCGGTGGAATTGTACTTTTATCGTTGGGTGGTGATGTATAGTGGGCTGCAATTTCATTGATAGAGACGTTACATGGAAAAGCTAATTGTCCACCCTTTTCACGAATTAATCCTTCCGCTTTTTCACAAACCTCAATTATAGGCATTCCCACACGTACAAAACGCCTCATTCTCTCTCGTACTTCTCTGGCAATCTTTCCAGCGTCTTCATATTTTTCAAAAATGTCTTCTGGGAGACCCATAGTTTATCAGCACACCATTCTCTTTTAATTCAAAGAAAGTAAAAAGACTTTGGAATGGGAGACGTTAGATATGGCAAAGATTAGATGGTTGGGGCACGCAACCTTTGAAATAAAGCTGGCGGAAAAGATTATCTTTGTGGAACTTGGCTTGATGGCAATCCCAAAGCGGCGATAAAAACTTCGGATGTTAAAGAAGCAAACATTGCTTGTGTAACTCATGATCACATGGACCACGTTGGAAGTACCTTTGAAATCTGCAAACAGACATACGCATCGTTTGTTGGAACACCTGAATTATGCAGCTACGAAAAGGAAAATGGAGTTGCAGAAGCCGTGGGATTCAACATAAGAGGTACCGCAAACGTGAAGGGAATCGATATGACAATGACCCAAGCTTCCCACACGACCCTCCGAGGTGTTCCTACAGGTTTTGTTTTAAGAGGGAAGAGATAGCTATCTACCATGCTGTAGGTACAGGTTTTTTGGGGACATGAGATTTAGGGAAGAACTCTACGCGCCTGACGTAGCTTTGCTTCCTATAGGTGGATATTTACAACGAATTCTCGTGTTTCTCTAATAAGCCCGTGCGAATGGCGAGTTGGCTTGACGCTTATGGCTACAAGAGGTGGATTAATCGATGTTGGCATCACCCATGCCAATGTAATAATGTTTGCTTTTCCAGGTTTTGGTAACTCTTAGGGACTTGAATGATTAGAGTTTTTCCATGTTAACCAAAGGGACTCTTAAAACTTGGTTTCTATAGCTCTGTAAAGTCTACGGTTGGCTAGATACCTTGTAAACTTTCGGTTGATGCTTTGGGGGAATATGTAGAGACTAAAGAGATGCTCTTCAATATTTTAATGCCTCAAGAAGGCGGTATTCACAAATGACATCGCCGATTGCGTATTCATAAAAGAGAGTATCTTTTTGCCCACCGCTCTTGACAAATTCCCGATATGCATCAAAGATAGCATTACCCCCCGCTATTTTGTTGAGGACATAATCATATGAAAAATCAAGGCTCCATCCCTTCTTATTCACATATTCCTTAGCCTTGGCTTTAGCCTGATCCTTGATGTCTTGTCTGGCTTTGTATTTTTCGGCTTTTTTATTCATTTTTTGTTTATGGGTGACTTCAATCCCGTACTCCATACACACCTCTTCCAATCTTAGATTCCTCCTGTTCTTGTTTTTGGCAAGTTGAGTTACTCTGGGGGTTTGACACAAGTCGAGTATGTTTGATTCAGGTATCTCGACTTTCAGAAAACGCTTTAGAAGTGGAATATCAAAACCCTTTATATTGTAACCAGCGAAGATGCACTCTTGAGATAACAAAGACGCTATTTTCGTCTCGACTCTTCCCAATGTCCATTGTGAATCTTTTGAATCATCGTAATACAACTCTTGTTCAGTAGCATCACCGATCTGAACTGATATGATCCGCTTATTATCTCTCATTATATCTGAACCTGTATTTTCAGTTTCAATGTCTATTATAAGATACATAAACTCACGAGCCACTCCTTTGAGTTAGATGTTACTATTATTATTTTTTCCGGAATATAACTTTGATTTAAAAAATTTTAGGTTTTATAAGTTTTCTTACACTAGAACTTTGGGTCAACAGACTTAACAGTATCGAGACGTACTTAATTTTATAAACAAAACTACCGAATTCTAAGTCATAACAAGGGGAGAGAACACTATTTATGCAAAAGAAACCTCCAATAATTGGTGGGGAGACCCCAGATGATACGTACGATCTAGATAATAAAGAGCATTTGAAAAAGTTAGGTTTAGACTCTAAAGTGGCATCAAAAATTGCTGATTACTATTATCATTACCCCAAATGCCCACATGTAGTTGGAGAGTTTAAGAGTTCAAGTTTGCGAAAATCTGTAAAGCAACTTGAAGTAACTGTGAAACGATTAATGCGTATAGGTAAACCAGTCGACTTCACTTTTATACAGGGAAAGATTAATCACACAGAATCTCATATTTATAGACGAAGAGACCATCGTTTATTCGACAGAGTTAAAGGGAAATTCTGTCAGATACCCGTAGCAGGTCGCCTTATTGACATTTTTCTTTATTACAAACATGAAATAGAAATTGACTATAAGCAAAAAAGGTTGTGAGAAAATGGGTATCTATATAACAATATCACGTCTGCAACAAGCATTTTTTAGAGGAGCACCTGATATAAGGCTAGATTATTGTATAGAGGCAATACGATTTTTTGAAGATGGATTGTTCACGCTAGAAAATGCTGAAATATGGTTTGATGCACCATCTGAATCTCAAGGGGGGCATATACACAAACATATTGATTCAACAAATTTTTACACAACTGGTCAAGCTGTAGACAAATTGTTAAGCGAACTTTCATTTGAAAATATTATCAGAACAATAATTTTGTTCAATGGGACATGGGATTTCAACGGTGTTGAACTCGGAGGATACTTCTCCATTCACAATAACAGTGACTGGAGAAAGGTATACCGTGATATTGAAATTGACGCATATGGTAAGGGAGACTTTGTGGATTTAGTTGATGTTCTTTGGAAAGCTCACGACATGACTACTCTAGTTCCTAAATTTGCTAGGGCATTAGAAAAAAGCTCACCTGCAAAACGTAAAAGGATATATGAAATACTTTTTTCTCAAGGCGTTCCAACAGATGATGATGTTTCAAACATTCGTGCGACTCTATTTCGAGGTAGGGCGCATCTTATACGGTTCTTCTATAGAGTGCTCCGTAATAGTAAAGATATTTGGGTGAACTCACGTGCGACTCCTATTGATAATCGCTTCTTTATCAAAACATTATACGATGAAACGCTTGTTCAAAAAAGATTAACAAATTCTATCAAAGAAGCTTTACTCGTTGAGAAAGAAGGAAGTAGCGTAACCTATGTAGGCAAAGAGGCAGATTCCTTCGCTCGTTTATACAAAAGCTTTGTGGATTCTGTTTTGAAACCCGCTTTAAAGGAGATGCCTCCAGAAGAGCTTGTTAAACAAGCTATAGAAAGAGGATTAAGAGAGTATCCCAAAGAAACTGTTAAATAGAGGATTCCTTCGACAAAACAAGCCTTCTCTTCTGGATTTTATGCTTGATTTCATCTCCTCCTTTCCACTCTAACTTTTGGATAACATTAGGAGGAATCACTAATACCCATTTTACATACTCTTTATCCTTAGTTTTTCGGGATAGTTGTTTTTGGAGTTTCGTTTTAGGCACCTAAACTATTCTTAATATTGCTTGAGTATTTAAATTTTAGGTACCGAAAGATTTATATTGTTAGGTACCTAATACAGTAATAGGTACCTAAAATGAAAGGTAAACAATCAAACGCTCGCAAGCTCCGTGCGATCTCACTTTTAGCTCACAACAAAGTAAACAAGATAAGCGATTCTACTTTTAGAGTGTGGTCTCAGAACGGAGTTCATCATTATATTGTTGTGAGAGAAGGCTTAAAGTGGAAGTGTGAGTGTCCAGATTTTCAGTTTAACTGTGTTGTTTGTAAGCATATTCTTGCGGTTGAACAGTTTAGGTTAAATGAGCGGAGTACATTCACTCTTAGAAAAGGAGATGATGGTCTATGCGAATTAGAAGAACCAGTTTTGGTTTGCAAGTTTTGTGGCTCAGAGCGAGTCATTAAGAGAGGATTTAAAAAGACACAAAAAGGAAAAACTCAACGATTTCTGTGTAAGGATTGTAAGCGAAGGTTTGTGGTTAATGATGGCTTTGAAAAGATGAAAAGCACTCCGCAAAGCGTGACAATAGCCTTAGATCTCTATTTTAAGGGGATTAGCCTTAGAAACATTGTCGATCACCTAAAGCAATTCTACAACGTTGAAATTAGCCATGTTGCAGTTTATAAGTGGATAAAGAAGTATGTCAAATTGATGAAAGAGTACACGGATCAGTTAGTGCCAAAAGTTAGCGGAATATGGCATTCCGATGAGATGACTTTGGTTACAAGACATGAAGGAATGAGGTGGCTCTGGAATGTCATGGATAACGAGAGTCGATTTTGGCTTGCGAGTGAGATAACCGAAAAAAGAGAAATCGTAGATGCGAGAAACGTTTTAGCAGAAGCACATCAATTAGCGAAAATTAGACCAATGGCAATAGTAACGGACGGATTAAGATCATATCAACATGCAATAACAAAAGAATTTCACACAATAAAAGCTCCAAGAACACAGCATGTTAGAGTGCCTAACATAAGGAATCGGTCAAACAACAACATGGTTGAAAGGCTAAACGGAACGGTTAGAGAGCGAAACAAGACAATGAGAGGCTTAGACAGTGAACCAACAGCACAAACAATCATAGACGGAATGAGAATCTACTACAACTTTATAAGACCTCACATGGCTCTGAACGGAAAGACACCCGCAGAAAAATCGGGTATAGCAAAACTTAGACAGAATAAATGGCAAAGTCTGATAAAGAAAAGTTCTCAAAATTGCTAAAAAAGGAAAGGGTTAACCCTTTCGATGGACGAAACTTGGATATTTCCCATGCTTTCTTTTGTAAGCAGATAACTCTGCATTTTGTCTTTGCACTGCTCTTTCTTTGCTACCCGTGTATTCTACCCGATAGTATGAAGCACCTACGATAGGTTCTGAGCCATCAGCGAAGTGAGCCATTAGACGGGAATACACATGCCCTTCTCCAATATACAGGATTCCATCGGCATTACCTAATTCATAGACACCATAGTTATTTGTCTCTCGACTAACACTGTCCTTAGTAAACCAAGACCATTTTATTGCAAGTGGCATTTCCAAAATTATTGTCTCAAGATATTTTCTCGTTACATTTTGGCAGTTTACCGTCATGCTCTTTTTTATACTGCTCTAGTAATTCTTTTTCTCTTTCCTTGTAGGAGTTGGTTATTTCTCTCTTATACCATTTCGTGGTTTTTTTGCATGGGTCTTCTGAAAATTCGGTCTCCCAATAGTGGGTAAACCTTTCCCTAAGATTTGAGGTGCTACCAATATATATCAAACTCTCTTCTGTCTTGCTTTCGAAAAGCCCATAAACTCCCGACTTCTCTGGTATCTTTTTAGCATTGCTTTCTTTCCATTCATAGAAATCACCATTTATTTTTCCCATTTTGATTCACACTTGTAAATAGTTTGGTGTGTTTTCTTAAATGCTTTACTGTCAATGGATACTGTAAACTTATTTGTCATAGCCTAATAAAAAAAATAGGAGAAGGGTGTTTTTACACAAGAAGAATGGAACAGAGAATAAAATTGAAAATTAACAAAAACACTAAAAGTTATCGAGAGATTCAATTTAGCGAAGAATGAAAAAGGCTTAACTTCTCTTCTTTTCGCCCTTTTTCTTTCCACTTCTTATTTCCCTTAAGATTTTGATTTTATCACCTATTTCTGATGAACTGGCAAAAATCATCTTTGAAGGTTCGAAAAATTTTGAAGCTACCTTTCTCAACTGAGAATCGTTAGTAACAAAGATATCACAAGTTCTAATGTCAGCGATGGCTAAATGGATAGAATCAGATGCTGATATGTTTAGCTTCCCTAGTAATTCCAAAGCTCTATCCCAACCCTCATCATCTAAATATCTGATTTCGATTTTTTCAGTGTCAACAAACGGTTTGTATACCTCTTTTCTAAGATGGAGTTCTATACTTTCCAGTTCTGCTTTTCCGAGGTCTCTCTCAGAAATGCGAGTTCTCACTTCATCAAAAGATTTCTTACGCATAACAATTTCTCTTTCCGCAAAAACTCTCTTCTGTTCATCTCCAGTAATTTCAAGTAAAGTGAAGAATGACGTTACAGTTCTATAGCCTCCCTTCTTGATTTTCCGAAAAAGTTCAACTGAATCATCATTTCTTTTTCTAATCAAGTCCAAAAATATGTTAGTGTCTAAGTAAAGTAAAAGTCTCTTTCTGACATTTAATATTACCAAATCAACGTCTCCTTTTACTTCGAGGGGTATACTTCTTTGTTCCAGTGGTTTTTTTCGTTCTCCTACTACTTGGAGTGTATTTTTTCACGCCTTTCCGAGGCAAGGAACGAGTATATCTTTTTACCCTTACCGTTCTTCTTGTTCCATTAGGAGCACGTCTTCTGTAAGACTTAACTTTCACGTGCTTTTTCTTGGGCATTTCCTCTGTCTCAACTTGTATTTCATCCGCCTCAGAATTTAACGTTTCTTTCACCTCCATTCAATGTTTATTCAAAAAGAACACTGTCTCCAATAGGAAAATCACGAAAAGGGTCTGTCACCTTAACGAGTCTCAGCTTTTAAATGTTCATGACAAATAAGTTTACGGTATCCCGTCCATGTATATTCCTTAAAGTCCCTCTGGTTAACACTCAATCTTTTTTATGCTCTAAGTCCCTAAGAGTTACCAAAACCCTTTTCCAGCCTTGCCAGTACAGGTTACTAGCACTGTGTGCATTGGGTGCAAAAATTTGTAGGTGTCAGAAAGCGGGACTTTGATTTTCTTTGTTTCCAAGACAAAAACCTCATATTAGTGTTTTATGAAAAACTCCTCGATTATGTCTTTGGCCTTTTCTCTTTTCTCTTGGTGTTCTATAAGGAATTTCGTTACTCTTTCCGTCAGTAGGGTTTTGCAATCGCCACAGATTGTTTCTCCAGATCTGCACTCTCTTGCCAGCTCGACAAGCCTTTCGTCGCTCCCTTCGAAGAGATAGAGAAAGTATTGGTATATTGTGCAGATGTCGGGTTCGCCGCCGAGCTTTCTCTGTTCTTTAATGGTGGGTTTGCCTCCAGTGAATGCATTCCAGATTTTCTTTTTGATTATTTTTGGAGTGTCAGTTGTGAATATGCATGTTTCTGGTTCTCTTGCACTCATTTTTCCGCCTTTTCCGAGGCCAGGTACGAAGCGGCAGTGGATTTGGGCTGGCTTGTAGTAGCCTAGTTTGGGTGCTACGTCTCGGGTAACACGCCAGAACGGATCTTGGTCAATGGCGGCTGGAATGAGGCTGGGCACGTTTTCGCCGGTGAGTTTAGCGTGGATAAAACAGGGAACCGACTGGATTGCTGGCCAGAAAATCCATCCAATGTTTGTGCTGTCTTGGAAGCCGAAAACTGCCTTTGCTGTTGAGTAGGTAACGCGTTTGGCGACTTCTAAGGCTATGTCGTAGAGAAGAGCTATGTCTTTGACGTCGAAAATGATGCACGTGTTTTCCGGTTTGAACCCCAGTGCAATGAGGTCTAGCGCGTTATCGTAAGCAAAATTTGCTGTTTCGCCAAGCTTAAGATCTTGTTCAATAACGAATTTTTCATCATCAGTCATTTGAAAGTAGAGCGTTGTTTTGAATTTGTCTTGGAGATATTTTGTAAAGATCCATGGGACAAGATGGCCTATGTGAACGGAGCCTGAGGGTCCTCTGCCAGTGTATAGAACGAACTTTTTGCCCTTCTCGTAGAGGTCTAATACGACGTCTAGGTCTCGGTGGGAAAAGAACAGTTTTCGTCGCAGCTGCGGGTGGAGTTCCCCCGCGTGTTTCTGGATTCTTTTTAGTAGTTTGTCAGTTATGGGGTGCGTGCCGAATTTGCGAATAAGTTTTTCATAGTCAATTTTGCCTTTTACTTCCCATGGAGTAACGATCATTTCCTCTTCGTTGGACATGGTGGCCATCGCTCGTTCAGAATCTTTTCATTGAGAATTTGGGGATGGTGTATTAAAGTTTGTGTGTAACTTTTTTAGTTTCTAGATCTTGTTCGTTTCCAAATAAGCTTCTGATAGGCTTCAAGGTTGAGGATTGAGAGTAAGTTTGAATCTAAACTGTGAAGTAGTTAAAGAAATATTGTTTATTGCTACAGAAGATTTAATACAATATCATCGTCATATCCACATCGTAACAGAGGGGATTATGTAAGCATGCCTATAATTATAGCCAATAAACCTCAACTCACTGGCATAATCATTCTTTTTGTCGGTGTAGCCCTCTTAGCTTTCACTTTTATAAACGCCTTTTTGTTTCTTCAGGAACCTTTCAGCATAATTGCTTCTGGAGACTTAGCAAGAGTGTTTGGTGACGCTTTGGCTCCACTCATTCAAGCATGTATACGTCTAATGTATCTAGGCATTATGGGATGGATAGGTTCACTCTTAACTGTAAGAGGAATTCCATTAGTAATACACAAGCATGTTCCTATTGCTGTGCCCGCGGCAGCGACTCAAGCTAAGCCACAGCCCGAATCGTTGAAACAATTAAAGCCACAACTAATGGCAACACCACAACCGCAACCAAAACCAGCGCCGGCCCCTAAACCGCAGCCAGCTCCACAAGCCCAAACGTATCAATCTACACCACAACCCGTTCAAAAAGAACCCCAAGCAATGTTCATCCCACCAGAAAACCAAAGGGAAGAGTAAGCCCAAATGAACGTGCCATTGCGGGCGCTTAGTTGGGCTGTACGTTTTTTCTGGATAATAGCCCTTGCTTTTGCTGTCACATGCGTCTATTCTGTCACTTTAATTCGGGTGGACTTCGGCGAACCAATTGTGAATTCTATAGAAGAAAACTGCACGATAACATTACCAATTATCTT